>JAAFGW010000030.1 GCA_010365175.1 Sulfuriferula multivorans
CGAGTCGACGGACTCGACAGCGCTGAAGTCCAAAGTATCAACGCCCTGCGCCAAATGGGGCTGCAATTCACGCAGCAAACCGCCTGCGCTATCTACCGTTATTGAGCCTGAAATACGGCAGCTGTTTCCTTCACACTCCATCACGAGCCGGAACGCGGTGCTGGACTGACAGAGGTGCGATTCGATTGGTCAGACAGGGTTTTGATCAAACCATCAATCCCGTCCTTGCGGATTGCGCTGGAGAAGGATGAGCGGTAATTGGTCACCAGACTGACACTATCGATCGTGACATCGTATATTTTCCAGCCAAAGGTGGTTTTGTACATGTTGTAATCAATTGGAATCGGCTGTCCGCCGGGTTGGCGAATCTCGGAACGAACGGTCACATCCGTGTCATCCGGTTTCATCACCAAAGGCTTGAAGTCAACGGTTTGGTTGGTAAAAGCAGTCAATGAACTTGCATAGGTGCGAACCAGCAGATTACGAAATTCGGTCACCAGTGCCTGCTTCTGTTGTGCAGTGGCCCGTGGCCAATGTTTGCCAATGACCAGCTGTGTCATCCGATTGAAGTCAAAATTAGGCAGTATTTTGGCTTCAACCAGCTGGTATACCTTGCCCAGATTGCCACTTTGAAGTTCCTTGTCCTGCTTCAATATGGTCAGCACTTCATTCGTGGTGGTACGTGCCAGCACATCGGGAGGCGTATCTGCAGCCAGTGCCGGGGTGGAGGTGAGTCCCGCCATCAGGGCTAACAGCAAAAAAAGTGAGCGCAACATATTCAAATCATCCTATTGGTAAAGTGGGGCAAGTCAATATCAAGTAAGGGGTAGACGCGTCCGACTTACTTGAGTTCACCTGTCAGGCGCGCAAGTTGCGCCACGTTCATGTTGTAGTCATTCACCGTACGCAAATATTCGGTCTGCGTCAGGACATAATTTTTGAGTGCATCAGCCACCTTGTCGGCAGTTTCAACCCCGGCCGAAAAATCTGCCAACGAGGCCACCATCCAGCGTCGCGCGGCAGACGATCCCTCGTATAACGCCAACTGAGAATCATAATTTGCCTTGGCATGCGCATAGGCTTCACCCACTTCAAATGGGATGCCCGCTACAGCAAACGCCTTTTTGTGATTGATTGCTTCAAGTTCCGACTGCGCCTGATTAACGCGTGCGCTGGCCACTCCAAATACGGTATCCCATTTCACCCCGACTATAGGTGTCAATCCACCGCCGTTAAAGGGATCATTGATATAAGGATTGTCTAAACGATCACGCTGGGAAGCGTAGTTGAACTGGCCAATCACGCCTGCATACACATCGGGCATGCGGTCGGCCTTTTTGGCTGCAACCAGTGCGCGACGCGCGCGCAAGCCCGCCTCAAGTTGCTGCATCTCGGGACGGTCCAGCAAGGCGCGTGACTGAAGATCAGCCAATTCAAGCTGGGGGAATGCGACCGGTTCTATACGGTCGTCTGCAACCATCAAATCAGACTTCAGGCCCGCTCCTGTCAGGACTTTCAAACCATCGAGGCTGATTTTTTCAATTGCGCGTGACTGGTAAACATATTTGGCAAGCAGACTTTTCGCGGACTGCAACGCATACAAGTCAGATTGTTTGGACTCGCCCGTATCTTCTTTTAATTGGCGTTCAACCGACCGGACAGCCTGGTCAAGTCGGCCCTGCATGTCTTCCAAAAACACCCGCGTGTCTCGCGCCGTCAAATAGCCGTAATAGGCACGCTTGGTGTCAAAAATCGTATCACCACGAGTCTGTTTGAGTTCGCCCCGCTTGAGGTCGATATTGCCCTGCGCAGCTTCACCATAACGCTCAATTTTGCCAAAGGTGTAAAGCGGCTTGATCAGCGCAAAGTCCAGATGCGTCCAGTCGGAGACGCCATTGATCCGGTCGCCGTCGGAACGTGGCGTTCCGCCAGAATACGCACCGTTCTGATAAAAACCGCCCTCGACTTTCGGTGCCAGTCCGACAAAGGCATTGGCGCTCACACGCCAGCCTGCATTGCCCTGCACCTCCTGCATCATGCCGCGCGCGGCTTCAACCACCTGTTCACGCTCCTTGATACGTGGGTCGGCAGCCAGACTCATGGCCACGGCTTGCTGCAAATTGACGGATTCCGCCTGTGCAGAAACCGCGGTCAGCAACAATCCGGCTGCCACACATGCTCGAGTCAAGGTATTGAATGTCATTTTGGCGCTCCTTCTTGAGCGTTACCGTACAAAAATTGGCCAATCAGATTCTCCAGCACCACCGCATCCTGGGTGATCAAAATCCGATCCTTGTCTTTCAGTTTAACGCTGTCGCCTCCGGCTTCAAGGCCAATGTATTGTTCACCCAGCAAGCCCGATGTCATGATTGCGGCCGAGGTGTCCTTGGGAAAAGCATAACGCTTGTCCAGACGGAGTGTGACGGCAGCCTCATACACCTCATTATCGAAGCGCACATCCACCACTCGCCCCACCACTACGCCTGCACTTTTAACGGGGGCCCGGGTTTTCAGTCCACCGATGTTTTCAAAACGAGCAACAACCTCATAACTGTCCGAGTTATTTACGGTGTTCATGCTTCCAACCTTGAGCGTCAGAAACAGCAACGCGGCAATGCCCACTATCACAAATAGTCCAACCCAGAGGTCGAGTATGGTCTTGTTCATTTAGCTAAGTCCCCGGAACATGAATGCAGTCAAAACAAAATCCAGCGCCAGCACGGCCAAGCTGGAGGTCACGACGGTGCGCGTGGTCGCACCCGACACCCCTTCGGCAGTCGGCGGCGCATCATAGCCTTCAAACAGTGCGATCGTGGTGATGGCGATGCCGAACACCACGCTTTTGATGACTCCATTCAGAATATCCTGCTCGAAGTCGACCGCGCTTTGCATCTGAGACCAAAAGGAGCCTTCATCCACCCCAATCAGTTGAACGCCCACCAGATAACCGCCGAATATCCCCATCGCAGAAAACAATGCGGCAAGCAAGGGCATGGAAATCACCCCAGCCCAGAAGCGCGGTGCCACTACTCGCGCAATGGGATCCACTGCCATCATTTCCATCGCAGACAATTGCTCGGTCGCCTTCATCAAGCCAATTTCAGCGGTGATCGCACTACCGGCTCGGCTGGCAAACAGCAGGGCGGCGACGACCGGCCCCAACTCGCGCACCAGCGACATGGCCACCAGAATGCCGAGCGCATCTTCAGAACCATAGGTCTGTAGGGTCTCATAGCCCTGCAAACCGAGAACCATCCCTACGAACAAGCCTGATACCAAAATGATGATAAGTGACTGGACGCCGCTGAAATACATTTCGCGTATGGTCAGCCCGAAGCGACGAAATGCGGTGCCTGAATGCAGCAGGATCGCCACGAAGAAACGAATCGCAAAGCCGATGCGACCCACGCCTTGTAGCGTGCGATTCCCCAAACGCTCTATCGCTTGCTTAAGCACTCTGTCCTCCCAGACGCAGGTCTTCAACGTAAGGTGCTGCCGGGTAATGAAATGTCACGGGGCCCTCCGCCTCACCATGCACAAACTGATGGACATACGGCAGATCAGACGCCTTGATGTCATCTGCCGTTCCCTCGGCGACAATGACGCCATCGGACACGAAATAAACATAATCGACAATTTTGAGCGATTCATGCACATCATGGGTCACCAGTATGGAGGTCAGACCCAAGGTGTCAGTCAGCCGCCGAATCAGGTTGCCTGTAATCCCCAATGAGATGGGGTCAAGCCCCGCAAATGGCTCGTCATACATAACCAATTGGGGGTCCAATGCAATCGCACGCGCCAACGCCACCCGCCTTGCCATGCCACCGGACAATTCAGACGGCATCAGGTGCGCCGCGCCGCGCAGGCCCACCGCATGCAACTTCATCAGGACCATGTCACGGATCGCGTCTTCTGGCAGATCAGAATGCTCACGCAATTGGAAAGCCACATTGTCGAACACGGTCATATCCGTAAACAAAGCACCGAATTGGAACAGCATGCCCATTTTGCGGCGTAAACGATACAGACCTGCCTGGTTGAGTTCGCCCAGCGATTCACCTGCCACACGTACTGTTCCCTGGCGGGGTTTGATCTGCCCGCCGATCAGTCGCAAAAGTGTGGTTTTGCCGCAACCGCTACTGCCCATGATGGCTATAACCTGACCCCGTTTAGCGGTCAGGTTGATGCCCTTCAAAACCGGCCGGGCACCATAGTCAAATGCGACATCTTCGATTTCAACCAGATTATCGTGTTGCAAAAAGCAGACCCTGTATTTTTATTAGTGGACTGCCATTTTACCGAAGTCCGGGCACGTCCATGCCGCTGATCTGTCATTTTTAGCGTGGTTTCAGTACCCCATGACCTGCTTTAATTGATTGACCTGCTGCATTAATCCCAGATCACCGCTCCGGCTGAACACAAACAGGGGTTCGCCTGCGTTCACTTGCCGGGTAATGCGCTGTGCCAGTGCACGTAGATCAGGTGCGTCATCCAGCCACCACACATGCTCGTTTATCCATACTGGAGAGGCCCGCAGCACGCGTTCGGAAGTCGGTATGCCAACCGCTTCACCCGCCGACTCAAGGACGAAATAAAAACCATCCTGCGTATCGTTCAACCACTCCAGCCACAAACTTTCAGACACGCTCTGCCAGATTATCCTGGGTAGAAAAACCGCCTGAAATTGGGTGTTGTAATAAGACAACACCCAGTCATCCGGCAAGTCGTCCGGATAAAAACTACCGTGCCATGCCGAGTAGGTCCAGGTTACCCCACCAACAAGTACGAGTTGATTATTCTGCATAACCCATGTCTCTCAGATCGACGTACCAAAAACAATGCGTAAGGCATTGATAACAAACTGATGCCGTTTGCAAACGCACCCGCAGTCTAAACGTACTGGAGGGTACACGACGGCTTGGCCCGCTTGTTAAGTTGGCTCGATCTCAGGCCCGGCGCCAAGTCGTGCCGCCAGGACCATCCTCCAGCACGATATTCGCTGCTGTCAGCGCATCGCGAATACGGTCGGATTCAGCAAAATCCCGCTCCGTGCGTGCGGTTTTCCGTGCAGCAATCAGGGCTTCAATTTCCTGTTCGTCCATGCCTGCAGAGGGCGCGCCGGCCTGCAGATAATCAGCCGTATTGCGTTGCAGCAATCCCAGCACGCCACCCAGATTGCGTAAAATCTGCGCTGCTGTGGCATCGCCTCGGTTCGCCTCGCCAGCCAGGTCAAATAGAACCGCAAGGGCCTCGGCGGTATTGAAATCATCATCCATGGCTGCGCGAAACCGGATTGCTGCAGGGTGATTCCAGTCAGGCTCAGCTCCCGACAACGGCACGTTCTTGAGGGCTGTATACAGGCGCGACAAGGCATTCCTGGCATCGTCGAGGTGCGCATCCGAGTAATTGAGCGGGCTGCGGTAATGCGCGCGCAGGATGAAAAAACGCACGACTTCGGCGTCGTATTGCTTCAAAATTTCCCGGATGGTGAAAAAATTGCCCAATGATTTGGACATTTTCTCGTTATCTACCCGCACAAAGCCATTGTGCAGCCAGTAATTAACAAATTTGCAGCCGTGTGCGCCCTCGGACTGGGCGATTTCGTTTTCGTGGTGCGGAAACTGCAGATCCTGCCCGCCGCCGTGGATATCGAAGTGATTGCCGAGCAGCTCAGCGCTCATGGCTGAACATTCGATATGCCAACCCGGGCGACCCGGGCCCCAAGCGGAATCCCAGGAAGGTTCACCCGGTTTGGCGGCTTTCCACAGCACGAAATCCATCGGGTCACGCTTACTCAGGTCAACCTCGACACGCTCACCGGCCCGCAGCTCGTCCAGGCTCTTGCCTGACAAGCGTCCATAGCCATCGAAGCTGCGTACGCTGTAATACACATCGCCATTGGGCGCCGGATACGCGAGTCCGGCCTTTTCCAGTTGCGCAATCAATGTCAGCATCTGAGCCACATAAGCGGTGGCACGTGGCTCATGATCGGGCGGCAATACGCCCAGTGCGCGTTCATCTTCGTGCATCGCAGTAATGAAACGCTCGGTCAGGGCAGTCGGCGTTTCATTATTTTCCTGCGCCCGCCTAATGATTTTGTCGTCGATGTCCGTAATGTTCCTTACATAGACAACGTTATAACCGCTTGCACGCAACCAGCGCGTAACCATATCGAAGACGACGAAAACGCGCGCATGGCCCAGATGACACAGGTCATATACGGTCATTCCGCATACATACATGCGTACCTGGCCCGGGGTGAGCGGGACAAATTCTTCCTTGGATCGGGTAAGGGAGTTGGTAATGTGCAGCATGGTGCGAACAATCAGGGATGAAATGAGGGGGTAAGGGAATCAAGCAATACTATCGACTGTCTCAGTCGGGTCGATGTTGTTAGAATGCCTGCTTTCCAAGATGAACCGAGCATATCACATGGTCTTATCACGCTTTTGTGCCATCGTTGCTGCCTGCATCATGCTTTTGAGCATGCCGGCCCAGGCCACCGAAGTCCAGGAAATCAACCAGCAGTTTCGCAAGGGTGATTTGTCCGGCGCGCTTGACCGCGCCAACCGCTATCTGGTCAAAAACCCCAAAGACGCTCAAGCACGCTTTCTGAAAGGCTTGATCCTGGCCGACCAGGGCAAGACCAACGACGCCATCACCGTGTTTACCGGTCTGACCGAGGATTTCCCCGAACTGCCGGAACCCTACAACAACCTGGCAGTGCTCTACGCCTCGCAAAGTAAATACGACGCTGCGAAGAATGCACTTGAAATGGCCATTCGCACCCATCCCAGCTATGCAACCGCGCACGAAAACCTGGGTGACATTTACGCCAAGATGGCTTCAATTGCTTATGACAAGGCGTTGGCACTGGACAACAAGAACGCCACCGCACAAACCAAGCTGGCGCTGATCCAGGAGATGATTCAGGGACAACCCCGCAAGGCCGCGACTACCAAATCAATGCCAGCACCATCAGTGCCGGCACCAACCAAGTCTGCTGCCAAGCCCACAGCAACGGAGCCCGCACCCGCCAAGCCCTTGCCAGCAAGCACTTCACCAGCCAGCAATGCAGTTGAAGCCGCCGTAACCCAATGGGCAAAAGCGTGGTCGGCGCGCGACGTCAATGCCTACCTGGCGGCTTACGGCAGCGACTACGCGGCCGACGGCATGACACGCAGCAATTGGGAAGCCCAGCGCCGTGAGCGGGTCAGCAGCCCCAAGAGTATCGATGTTCAATTAAGCGACATGACCATCGATCAACAGGGTGATTCCGCCAGTGCCACGTTCCGACAAGCTTACCGTTCCGACCGGTTCAGCTCGACGGTGACCAAAACCCTGAAACTGGCGTTACAGAACGGTCAATGGCGCATCGTTGACGAGGACTCAAAGTAAGCACAATGATTCGTTTCTGCCTTGCACTGCTACTTGCCACGCCCGCACTTCAAGCTGCCGAGCTGGATGCCGATCGCCAAATGGCCAATAGCCTGCTAGCGGTTTCGCAAAGCCGAATGCCGGAAGCACAGATAGCCGTCGACAAGCTGACCCAGCAATACCCTAACTTTCGCCTGGCGCAACTGATCAAGGGTGATCTGCTGCTGGCGCGAGCCCAGCCCTTGCAAACCTTGGGCAATACCGGGAATGTGCGCAATGCAGAGCTTGAGCAACTGCGCGACGAAGCGCGCCAGCGTGTGAGCGCCGCCACCGAAGTCTTCTCCAATGACAAGGTGCCCGCCTACCTGCTGAACCTGGATGACAGCTATCGTCATGCCTTGGTGGTGGACGCCAGCCGTGCGCGCTTGTACGTTTATGAAAACCGTGCCGGCTTGCCCGTTCGCGTGGCCGATTTCTATATCACCATAGGCAAGGCAGGCGCAGGCAAGCAAAAAGAAGGCGATAACCGCACTCCGATCGGCATCTACACCATATCAAGCTTTAAATCGCCCAGTGAACTCACGGATTTTTACGGGGGTGGCGCATTCACCCTGTCCTATCCCAACGAATGGGATACCCGCCAAGGGCGCAATGGCCATGGCATCTGGATTCACGGCACGCCCAGCAATAACTACAGTCGCACCCCACGTGCCAGCGAAGGCTGCGTAGTGCTGGCCAACGATGACTTGCGCCAATTGGGACAATACATCCAAACCGGGAAAACCCCGGTCATCATTGCCGAACAAGTCGAATGGGTAGCCTACGATGTGCTCGACACACGCCGCAACGACCTGGCTGCGGCACTTGATCAATGGCGAACAGACTGGGAAAGCCGCGATACTGAGCGGCTGCTCAGCCACTACAGCGCCTCGTTCCACGCGGGCACTCAGAATTTGCAGTCATTTGCGGCCAGCAAATACAAGGTGAACGCCGCCAAATCGTGGATCAAGGTTGGACTCAGCAAACTCAGCCTGATGCTCTACCCGCAAGGGGCAGGCCGTGGTTCTAAAGACGCTGAAGCCCTAAAGGACTCCGATCCACTACGCGCTAAAGCGCGTGTGGAGTCGTATGCGTCAACAACCACGCTCTACCCTGAGCGTCCTAATTTCGCGCTGGTGACTTTTGAGCAGGACTACCAGAGCAGCAACCTCAGCGACAGCACCCCAAAACGTCAATTCTGGAGCCGTGAAAACGGACGCTGGAAAATAATTCACGAAACTTCTCTTTAAGGACATCCATGGTCAAGCTACACACTAATCACGGCATCATCACACTCGAACTCGATGCCGAGAAAGCCCCAAAGACGGTTGAGAATTTTCTGCAATATGTTCGCGACGGGTTTTTTGACGGCACAATTTTCCATCGTGTGATCGATGGCTTCATGCTTCAGGGTGGCGGATTCGAGCCCGGCATGACACAAAAACCCACACGCGACACGATTGAAAATGAAGCGTCCAACGGTTTGAAGAATGAGACCTACACTGTCGCGATGGCGCGCACACCCAATCCCAATTCAGCCAGTTCGCAGTTCTTCATCAATATTGCCAACAACAGTTTTCTCAACTTCACTGCACCTACCCCGCAGGGCTACGGTTATGCTGTATTCGGCAAGGTGGTGGATGGCACCGATGTGGTCGACCAGATCAAGAAAGTAAAAACCGGCAGCCGCGCGGGCCACCAGGACGTGCCACTGGAAGATGTGGTGATCACCAAAGTGGAAATCGTCTGACGCCTTTGGCAAGCCTGGCTTCAAATAAAGGCGCTGGACGCACTTTTTTTGTTGCCGACCTGCATCTGACAGACGAACGCTCGGTCGCCACCGGGCGTTTTTTTCGCTTTCTGATCGAGGATGCCCAAGGCGCTGATGCGTTGTACATTCTGGGTGATCTGTTCGAAGCTTGGGTCGGTGACGATCACGACGAGCAGGTAGCACACGACACTGCGCGCCAGATCAAGGCACTGGTTGATTCAGGTACACCCGTGTACTTCATGCATGGCAATCGCGACTTCATGCTGGCCGGACGTTACGCTACGTTATCTGGCATGAGCTTGCTCTGTGACCCGACCAAAATCGATTTGTATGGCGAGTCCACGCTGCTGATGCACGGCGACACCTTGTGTACCGATGACTCGGCTTATCTGAGGTTTCGAAACAAGGTACGGCGCCCATGGATCCTGGCTTTGTTGCGACGCCTACCCCTGTCCCTACGTCACCGCATGGCGCGGCTGGCACGGGCAGGCAGCGAATCGGCCAAAGCAGAAAAACCGGCCGAGATCATGGATGTGAATAATGATGAAGTGGTGCGCATGCTCCACGCTCAACAAGCCTTTCGGCTTATTCACGGCCACACGCACCGTCCGGCTAAACATACACATGAAGTTGACGGCCATCTTTGCGAACGATGGGTGGTGCCGGATTGGTATGCTCGTTGCGGCTACGTTGTATGCGACAGCGCCGGTTGTGCGCTCAATGTAGAAGCTTTATGACGGTGCGTTGACCAACGGCATACCCTCCGGCACGCGGAACAATTTCGGGTTCAATGGCAGACGGTTTTCACTTTCAAACTTTCGGGTCCGCCCGGTGAATTCTCGCTCTTCCAGCGGCAATCCCAGTTTAAGCGTGGTGCCCGTCTCCCATACCTGATTCGCCAGATCGCAAGGATTCTGCATTGTCGCGGGTGATTCCTTCCAAACGCGATATTGCATGGATGCCAGGACGGCTTTGTATTCAGCCATTGCCCGCGCCGCGTCCGGAGCCGCCTGCCGGGCTGCCACCCCTTCGCTGCACACCACGCCCTCCACGGCAAGCGTGAACGTCAGGGTTCCACGCCCGGTCTTTTGGGTGTCAAGTTGAGGCTTCCAGCTAGCGGGCTTGGCAGGCAATTTCCCACGTTTAAATACCATGGCCATCTTGTTGTCATGCACGACATGGATCACCTTATGCTGGCGCCGGTCGAGCAGGACAAAATCGCCCGCGTCTTCGCCGCCATCCATGCGCATAAAGTTTGGCGTCACGAGAATACGGGTGGGATATGCGACGGAACTCGAATCCTGATCGATATAGCGCAACGCAATCATGTCCGCAGAATGGGCCGTGCCCAGACCCAGCAAGCCCAACACCAAGCAACGCAACATCATTCCAAACCCCTTTTTAAATCGGCCTGTATATCGGCTATGGATTCCAGCCCCACCGCAATACGCACCAATCCGTCGCTGATGCCCGCGGCATCACGTTGCTCGGGTGTCATGCGGCTATGTGTTGTGCTGGCCGGATGCGTGATCGTAGTTTTGGTGTCACCCAGGTTGGCAGTGATTGATAACATCCGGGTTGCATCGATCAGTTTCCATGCAGCATCCTTGCCACCCTTGAGTTCGAACGCGACGATGCCGCCACCGGTTTTTTGCTGCGCCATCGCCAGCTTGTGTTGCGGATGTGAAGGCAAACCCGGGTAAAGCACGCGCGCAACCAGCGGCTGCGCTTCCAGCCATTCCGCCAACGCCAGCGCATTTTTCGAATGCGCTTCCATCCGTATCGTCAACGTCTCTAGTCCCTTCAGAATCACCCAGGCATTGAACGCTGACAGCGTGGGGCCAGCCGTCCGTAAAAAGGTATACACGCCTTCCATCAAGGCCTGGCTACCCAGCACCGCACCGCCCAGCACCCTGCCTTGGCCATCCAGGTACTTGGTGGCTGAATGGATCACGATGTCGGCGTCCAGTTCGAGCGGCTTTTGCAGCACCGGCGAGCAGAAGCAATTGTCGACCGCAAGCCATGCACCCGCCTCGTGGGCAATCGCCGCCAGCGCGCGAATGTCGCTCACCTCGGTCAGCGGATTGGACGGCGACTCGACAAAAAACAGCTTGGTGTTCGGCTTCACCGCCGCGCGCCATTCCGCCGGGTCGGTCGGCGACACATAGGTCGTTTCGATGCCAAAGCGCCCCAAAATATTGCTGAACAGCTGAACGGTTGAGCCAAAGATCGAACGCGATGCCACGATGTGTTCGCCCGCCTTCATCAATCCCATTACGGTAGCCAGAATGGCGGCCATGCCGGAGGCAAACGCCACGCAGCGCTCAGCGCCTTCGAGTGCGGCGAGCCGCTCTTCCATCATGCTGACGGTGGGATTGGTGAAGCGCGCGTAAATGGGTCCGGGCTGCTCGCCCTTGAAGCGCGCAGCCGCTTCCGCGGCACTAGCGAACACAAAACTGGAGGTCAAAAACATCGCCTCAGAGTGCTCATTGAACTGGCTGCGCACCGTGCCGGCACGTACGGCCAGCGTCTCAATATCGTATTCGTTGTTCATGTCAGATCCCAAAATAAAAAACCCCGAACGGCAAATGCGTGTCGGGGTTTCCCTGGCGACGCTTTAGCCGAATTTATCAAGCGCCCGCAAGCTGGGGTTCAAATCGGCGCGTGAGTAAATTTACGCGCCGGACCGGTTTCGGTCAACGGTTCGTTGCCAGATTCAGGTCGAGCTGCTGAGTAGACAAGGCAGAGGGCGAAGTCGTTTCACCATTACGCAACGATTCGATGTAATTCAGATACTCGGGGGTGACATCACCGGTTATGTATCGGCCGTCGAAACACGAGGTATCGAAGTCGAGAATCGCCGGATTCCCCGCGCGAACCACTTCTATCATGGCGTCGAGGTCCTGATAAATCATCGCGTCACAGCCGATTTCACGCGCGATATCCTCATCGGTGCGGCCACTGGCGATCAGTTCATTGCGCGTCGGCATGTCGATGCCATACACATTGGAATAACGCACTGGCGGTGAGGCCGAAGCGAAATAGACTTTCGCAGCACCGGCATCGCGCGCCATCTGCACAATCTCGCGGCTGGTGGTGCCGCGCACGATGGAATCGTCGACCAGCAGCACGTTTTTGCCCTTGAATTCTTCGCCGATGGCATTGAGTTTCTGTCGCACCGACTTCTTGCGTAGCGCCTGCCCCGGCATGATGAAGGTGCGGCCGATATAGCGATTTTTGATGAAGCCTTCACGGTACGGCACGTTGAGATGGTTAGCCAGCTGCAATGCAGAGGGGCGGCTGGTGTCGGGAATTGGAATCACGACGTCTATTTTGAGATGCGAGAAATCACGACGGATCTTTTCGGCCAGCGACACTCCCATGGCCAAACGCGTACTGTAGACCGAAATACCGTCCATCACCGAATCCGGACGGGCGAGGTATACGTATTCAAAGATGCAGGGGTTGAGCACCGACTTGGCGCTGCATTGGCGGCTATGCATTTGTCGCTGGTAATCGATGAATATTGCCTCACCCGGCGCCACGTCGCGCAACAGGCGAAACCCCAGCGTATCAATGGCCACGCTCTCCGAAGCAACCATATATTCGTGTGGCAGGACCTGGTCATTGACGCCGATCACCAAGGGCCGGATGCCGTGAGGGTCGCGAAACGCCAGCAAGCCATAGCCGGCGATAAATGCTGTTACCGCGTAAGCACCCTTGCATCGCGCATGCACACTGGCCACCGCGCCAAAAATCATATCCAGGCTCAACTTCTGGCCCGACGCGCGAACCTGCAGTTCATGCGCCAGCACGTTCAACAACACTTCGGAATCCGAATTGGTGTTGACGTGACGCAAGTCAGAGCGGAATAGCGACTCTTTTAGTTCGTGCGTATTGGTAAGGTTGCCATTGTGACCCAGCACGATACCGTACGGTGAGTTGACATAAAACGGCTGCGATTCGGCTGACGACGAAGCACTCCCCGCAGTCGGGTAGCGCACATGCGCCACCCCCATGTCACCCAACAGATTGCGCATGTCGCGGGTGCGAAACACATCGCGTGCCAGTCCAGGCTCCTTGTGCATGTGAAAACGGCTTTCTTCCGCCGTCACGATGCCGGCGGCATCCTGACCACGATGCTGCAACACCATCAGCCCGTCATACAAAAGCTGATTGACTGCCGAATTGGCAACGACTCCGATTACCCCGCACATGCTGTGCACCCATCCATAGAATTATTCAAAACGGCACTCTCAAAACAAGGTTTACTCAAAGCGAATGTACTTCGCCATGTTGACCGGTATCAAAGGCAAGCTGAACACTGCTATCCGTTGCAAGCTGGCAGACAGTGCAGCCTGCTTCCAGAAGTCTGTCCGGGGTAGTGAAGTCAGTCCTGCGGCCAGCGTCAGTCCAACCAGAATCACCAGCCCCTTGGTCAATCCCAGCACTCCGCCCAGTACCTTATCGGCACTGCTCAAGCCTACCGCTTTGACCAGAGACGCCACTGCGTGTCCCAACAACAGTACGCCGATCAGCACCACCAGGAATATCACCGCGAATCCAGCAAAGTAGCGAATCGCGGGATTTTCGACCCCAATGGGCAACAGCGGCGCCACCAACAATGCACCCCACTTGCCCAACATAAAGGCCAACACCCAGGCCACCAACGAAAACAGCGTTTCGATCATGCCGCGCATCAAACCGCGTACCACGGTGAGGACCAACACCAGCAGCACGATGATATCGAGCAGGCTCATTGCGTCAGCACCTGCCCGGCCATGTTGTTTTCGGCCAGTTTCACTGCAGCCGCAACAGCAGCAGCACGTGTTGGGTAGGGTCCCACTCGAACACGCGTCAAATTTCCAACTTTGTCGGTAAACGCAGGCAAGCCGGCTTTGGCTGCGCGTGATTTCAGTTCTTCAGCCTTGGTGGCATCAGACAGGGCAGCCAGTTGCACCACGAACACGTTGCTAACAGCAGCAGGTTTTGCGGGAGGCTCAGGCGCCGCAACAGGTTTCACCGAGGCGGGTTTGGGATTGGATTTTGGCGTTTCAGGTTTGGGCGTTTCAGGCTTGACCGTTACAGGTTTGGGCGCGGGCTTGGGCTCAGGTTTTTGGGCCGGGGCTGGGGCGGGTTGCTCCACGGGTTGCGGCAAGACTGCGGGTTCAGCAACCTCGACGGGTTCGTTCTGGGGTGTCGGTGCCGCCGTTAGCGTTGGCGAAGGTGTGGGTTTGGCTGCCATGTGAACCGCCAGCAAACTTGCAGGCGGCGGTTCGTCTTCCAGTAACAGCGGCAACACGATCACTGCAAGCAGCGTCAGAGCAACCGCACCAATCAGACGGCGGCGGGCGCGGCGTTTAAGGTCATTTTCATTGCTGGGTAGCGGCATGATCAAGTACGGCGGCAACGGTGTAGAACGAACCGAAGACGAGGATTCTATCACCTTCATGCGCCGCATTTCGTGCCTCATTTAGCGCAACGATCACGTCTGGCTGTACGTAAACCGGTGTGCTACCCACATGAAGTGCCAGAATGGAGGCCAGGGCGCCAGCCTCTTGAGCACGTGGTGAGGCAGGCGTGCACGCCCACCAGGCATCAATTTCATTCGCAAGCGCAGAAAAAACAGCCCCTGCATTTTTGTCTGCCAGCATACCGACGACGGCCAGGGTACGCCCGGGGATAGCCTGCTCTTGAAGGGTGGCGGACAAGGCGCGCGCAGCTTCTGGATTGTGCGCCACATCGAGAATGACATCAGGCGCATGGGAAATCCGCTGGAACCGCCCCGGTGCCTCCGCCATAGCCACACCTTGATGGATTGCGGCCTCACTGACTGGCAAGCGAACAGAAACCATTTCCAGGGCTGCCAACGCACCTGCGGCATTACCCAACTGATACGAGCCCGCCAGAGTTGGCAGCGGCAGTGTGGCCCAGGTCTGCGAGGGTCCACGATACGTCCAGTGACCGGTCTCCCGCTGGACGAAATAATCATGGTTCACGCACTGAACATCGGCGCCAATTTCATGCGCATGATTGAGCAGGCTGGCAGGCGGCACGGGATCAGCACAAATAGCCGGCCGACCCGACCGGTAAATGCCCGCCTTCTCGAAACCGATCTTCTCGCGGGTGTCACCGAGATATTCCATATGGTCAAGGTCAACGCTGGTGACGATGGCTACGTCCGCATCGAACACGTTCACTGCATCCAACCGACCCCCGAGACCCACTTCAAGAATGGCCACGTCTACGCCTGCTTCGATGAACCGGATCATCGCGCCCAGCGTGCCGAATTCAAAATAGGTGAGTGAGGTGTCGCCGCGTGCAGCGTCGACTTTTTCAAACGCCGCAACCAACTCAGTGTCCCGCGCAGCATGGCCTGAAATTCGCACCCGTTCGTTGTAGCGCAACAGGTGCGGCGAGGTATAGAGGCCCGTTCTATACCCTGCTGCAAGCAGGATGGCTTCCAAAAATGCACAGGTTGAGCCCTTGCCATTGGTGCCTCCCACGATGATGATCGGAAAATCGGGGGCAAGCCCAAGTGCATCCTTGACCTTGCACACCCGGTCAAGGCCCAGTTCGATGGTACTGGGATGCAACTGCTCCAGCCGTGCCAGCCAACTGGCCAGTGAAAGCGTCGGAGGCGTTAACACGTCTAGTGTCGTGAGTCAGAAATATCGCAACATGAAACGGCGTATTTTTTCGCATGGCGGCGTTGCTCGTCGTTGCCATAGAGCCAGCTATGTCGCCTCCTCGCGCCTTGCCCTGCGAAAAAAT
>JAAFGW010000031.1 GCA_010365175.1 Sulfuriferula multivorans
AAAACAGGCTCGTGTAATGCAGGCTCGACCCGATTCTGTCTTTCACGCGGCACCGCACCCACGCGGATCAGTGCATCCCCCATCGGGGTTTGAAAAGCCGCATCCGTCTGTTTCCGGAATCGGCGTTCCTGGCTCCAGTTAAATAGTAGTACCGCGACAACGACAGCCGCGCCAATGATCAATAGCCAGATTTGCAAATCACTCATTCATTTTTCCCGGCTGAACGGAGTGGGTAGGCACCACCCGGACGAACCATTCGTCCGGTGCGATCATTCCCAACTCATTACGTGCACGTTCTTCAATTGCATCGCGCCCTTGCTTGAGGTCATCCACTTCGGCCAGCAACCCCGAATTGCGGGCCAACAGGCGTTTATTCAATGATTGTTGTGTGTCGATACCCATCGCACGCTCTCGCACTTTCAACCAGCCTCCCTCACCCAGCCACAATGGATATTGCAGCAACGCAACCGAAACGGCCAGCACCCAGGTCAAACCCCGGCTGCGCATGCGAGCGAAAAACTTGCTCGCGTTAAAGTCAGCCGCGCTGGCGGAAAGCATCGCGTCCAGGATAGGTCGCCGTGTCACCGAGTTCTTCTTCGATGCGCAGCAGCTGGTTGTATTTTGCCATACGGTCAGAACGCGACAACGAGCCGGTTTTGATCTGACGGGCGTTGGTAGCCACTGCCAGATCAGCGATGGTCGTGTCCTCGGTTTCGCCCGAACGATGCGATATCACCGAGGTGTAGCCCGCCTGCTTGGCCATCTCGATTGCCAGGAAGGTTTCCGACAGGGTGCCGATCTGGTTGACCTTGATCAGGATCGAATTGGCGACGCCCTTCTCGATGCCTTCTTTAAGTATCTTGGCGTTGGTGACGAACAGATCGTCGCCCACCAATTGCACCCGGGTGCCGAGCTTGTCGGTCAAGATCTTCCAGCCATCCCAGTCACCTTCTGCCATGCCGTCTTCGATGCTGATGATGGGGTATTTGTCGCACCAGGCTGCCAGATAGTCGGTGAGTTGAGCTGAGGTCAGCTTCAACCCTTCTGAATCGAGATTATAGAGGCCGTCCTTGTAGAACTCGGAAGCCGCGCAATCCACACCAATCGCCACGTCAATACCGGGTTGCAGGCCAGCTTTTTCGATCGCCTGAACAATCAGTTTCAGTGCGGCTTCGTGCGATTCCAGGTTGGGCGCAAAGCCGCCTTCGTCGCCGACGGTCGTCGCCATACCGGCATCGTCGAGCAGCTTTTTCAACGCGTGGAACACTTCAGCACCGTAGCGCAATGCTTCGCGGAAAGTTGGTGCGCCGACCGGTATCACCATGAATTCCTGCATGTCGATATTGTTGTTGGCGTGCGCGCCGCCATTGATGATGTTCATCATCGGCACCGGCAAGGCCATTGGCGCAGCACCACCCAGATAGCGGTACAACGGCAAACCGGCCTGCTCGGCGGCCGCGCGCGCGCAGGCCATCGACACGGCAAGCATCGCATTGGCTCCCAAGCGTGATTTGTTTTCAGTGCCGTCGAGTTCGATCATGGTCTTGTCGATGAAGGCCTGATCTTCAACATCCAGACCAATGATCGCTTCACAGATTTCTGTGTTGACGTGTTCGACGGCATTCAGCACGCCCTTGCCGAGATAACGCGACTTGTCGCCATCTCGCAGCTCAATCGCTTCGCGGCTGCCGGTCGATGCGCCAGACGGCACGGCGGCGCGGCCCAATACGCCAGACTCCAGCAGCACGTCGGCTTCAACTGTGGGATTACCTCGGGAGTCCAGAATTTCCCGTGCGATGACATCAATAATTGCGCTCAATTTATTCTTCCTGATCAGTTCGAATGCTGTAATCGCAGCACTCAGTTTTTAACAAGTTTGTTTTCGATGAAGCCGCGCTGTTTGACCAGCGTGTCGATTTCCTTCAACGTTTCAAGCAATTCTTTCATCATGCCAAGCGGCCATGCGTTCGGGCCATCAGACAGAGCGACTGCAGGATTCGGATGCGTCTCAGCGAACACGCCCGCAACACCACAGGCTACCGCCGCGCGTGCCAGCACTGGCACGAATTCGCGTTGACCACCACTGGTGGTGCCCTGCCCGCCCGGCTGCTGCACCGAGTGGGTGGCATCGAATACCACCGGGCAACCGGTGTCGCGCATGATGGCCAGCGCACGCATGTCAGACACCAGCGTGTTGTAGCCGAAGCTGACACCACGCTCGCACACCATGATCTGATCGTTGCCGACGGCACGCGCCTTGTCGACCACGTTCTGCATGTCCCACGGCGCAAGAAACTGGCCCTTCTTGATGTTGACCGGGCGGCCAGTGCGCGCCACATTCTGAATGAAGTTGGTCTGACGGCAGAGAAAAGCCGGCGTTTGCAGCACATCGACTACAGCAGCCACTTCGTTCAGCGGCGTATCTTCATGCACGTCGGTCAGCACCGGCACGCCAATCTTCGCCTTCACTTCCGACAGAATGCGCAATCCTTCCTCAAGCCCCAGCCCGCGAAAGGATTGGGTCGACGAGCGGTTGGCCTTGTCGAACGAGGACTTGTAGATGAAAGGGATATCCAGCGATAAGCACAGTTCTTTCAACTGACCGGCGGTGTCCATCGCCAGCTGTTCAGACTCGATCACACAGGGTCCGGCAATCAGGAACAGAGGGTGATCGAGTCCCGCTTCAAAATGACAGAGTTTCATGCGTGCTCCTGCGTTTGCTTGATGAGTGCAGCCTTGGCCAGCGCAGCCTTCACGAACGAGATGAAAAGCGGATGGCCGTTGCGCGGATTGCTGGTGAACTCTGGGTGGAACTGACAACCAATAAACCAGGGATGCACCGAGGTCGGCAACTCCACCATTTCACACAAGTCGGTACCCGGTGCGCGACCGGCCACCACCAGACCCTTGGCTTCAAGCTCAGCCAGCAGGGTGTTGTTGACTTCATAACGGTGGCGGTGACGTTCGACAATACTGGCCGCACCATACGTCTCGCGTGCCAGCGTGCCTTCCTTGAGTTCGCACGGCTGACCACCGAGGCGCATGGTGCCACCCAGGTTTGACAGCTGGCTGCGCTTTTCAATCTGACCGTCCCTATCCAGCCATTCGGTAATCAGGCCAATGACCGGGTGGGTCGTGGCTGGCTCGAACTCGGTGGAGTGTGCGTCTGCCATGCCCGCCACGTCACGTGCGTATTCGACCACGGCGAGTTGCATCCCGAGGCAAATGCCCAAATACGGCACCTTGTTCTCGCGCGCATAGCGAATGGCGGTGATCTTGCCTTCCACCCCACGCTTGCCAAAGCCGCCAGGCACCAGAATCGCGTCCATGTTCCTCAGACATTCAGGACCGAATTTTTCAATCTGCTCGGAGTCGATGTAATTGACCTTCACACGGCTCTCGGTATGCATGCCAGCATGAATCATCGCTTCGGTCAGCGATTTGTAGGACTCGGTCAGGTCGACATACTTGCCGACAAAGGCGATATTGATTTCGTGCTTGGGATTTTCCAGTGCATGCACCAAATTTTTCCAAACCGTCAGATTGGCTGCGCGTGCAATAATCTTCAGCTTGTGGCAAACGATTTCGTCGAGCATCTGGTCGTGCAGCATGGCCGGTATCTTGTAGATCGACGAAGCATCCTGCATCTCGATCACGGCTTCAGGACGCACATTGGTGAACAACGCGATCTTGCGCCGCTCGTCCATCGGGATTTCGCGATCAGCGCGACACAACAGGATGTCCGGCTGGATACCGATTTCGCGGAGCTCCTTGACCGAGTGCTGGGTCGGCTTGGTTTTCAGTTCGCCAGCTGTCGCAATGTAAGGCAACAGCGTTAAATGAATGAAGCAGGTGTTGTCCGGACCATCCTCGAAACCCATCTGACGGATGGCCTCCAGAAACGGCAGCGATTCGATGTCGCCCACGGTGCCGCCGATTTCCACCAGCGCCACATCGGCACCTTCGGCGCCCGCGCGGATCGAACGCTTGATTTCGTCGGTGATGTGCGGAATGACCTGCACGGTGCCACCGAGGTAATCGCCGCGACGCTCCTTGTCGATCACCGACTTATAGATCTGTCCGGTGGTGAAGTTGTTGCGCTTGGCCATCCGGGCGCTGGAAAAGCGCTCGTAATGGCCGAGATCGAGGTCGGTTTCCGCACCATCGTCCGTCACGAATACTTCGCCGTGTTGAAACGGACTCATGGTGCCGGGATCAACGTTGATGTACGGATCGAGCTTTAAGAGGGTGACACGGATACCGCGCGATTCAAGCAGCGCAGCAAGTGAGGCGGAAGCGATCCCTTTCCCGAGGGAAGAAACCACGCCACCAGTGACAAACACATACTTCGTCATTTTATAAGTGAGGGCGGGTGATGGCGGATTTTACTCTATCCCCATCGATGTCTCAATGAAATAGCTGCCTCAATGACATCGCGCCTGAAGACAAGGCCGGTTTAGTGTCGTGAATCAGAAATAGGGGAACAAAATGAAACGGATGGATTTTTTCGCGTGGCAAGGCGCGAGGAGAGCGTGGTTGTTGCCGCTTCAGCGGCTTTACAACCACGGCCTACCCCTTGCGGGTGGGCGACATAGCTGGCTCTATGGCAACGACGAGCAACGCAGCCATGCGGAAAAATACGCCGTTTCATGTTGCACTATTTCTGATTCAGGACACTAGTGACGCACCAGGCGTTGCCAAGTCGCCACCACCGTATCCGGATTCAACGAAATCGACCCGATCCCCTGTTCCACCAACCATTCGGCCAGATCAGGGTGGTCGCTTGGGCCCTGACCGCAGATGCCGATATATTTCCCCTGCCGCTTGCAGGCGGCAATCGCCTCGGCCAGCAGCTTTTTCACTGCTGGATTACGCTCATCAAATCCACCTGCCACCAACCCGGAATCGCGGTCGATCCCCAGCGTAAGCTGGGTCAGGTCGTTGCTGCCAATTGAAAACCCATCGACGTACTGCAGAAAATCGTCAGCCAGCAGTACATTGGACGGGATTTCGCACATCATGATCAATCGCAGTCCGTTGTCGCCGCGACGCAGGCCATTGGCCACCAGCAGATCGACCACGGCCGCACATTCTTCCACGGTGCGTACAAACGGGATCATTGCCTCGACATTGACGAAGCCCATCGTCTCGCGCACTTTTTTCAGCGCCCTGCACTCCAGCTCGAACGCCGGCCCGAATAGTTCGGACAGATAACGCGAAGCGCCACGCAGCCCGAGCATGGGATTTTCCTCCTTTGGTTCATAGCGGTCGCCGCCGACCAGGTTGGCATATTCGTTGGACTTGAAGTCCGACAGCCGCAGGATCACCGGCATTGGCCAGAACGCAGCGGCCAGTGTGGCCATGCCCTCAGCCAGCTTGTCGACATAGAACGACACCGGATCGGCATAGCCGGCGCTACGCACATCAATTTCGGCGCGCACGTCGGCTGGCTGGCTGGCATAGTCCAGCAAGGCCAGCGGATGTACGCCGATCATGCGCGCAATGATGAATTCCAGCCGTGCCAACCCGACGCCGTGATTGGGAATTTGCGCAAACTCGAATGCGCGCTCAGGGTTGCCGACGTTCATCATCAGCTTCACCGGCGGTTCGGGCAGTGATTCGCTCTCCAACACTTCCACCGAGAACTTCAGCTTGCCCGCATACACCATGCCGGTGTCACCTTCAGCGCACGACACCGTCACCACTTCGCCGTCTTTCAGCACCGTGGTGCCTTCACCGGTGCCCACCACGGCCGGGATGCCCAACTCGCGCGCCACAATTGCGGCGTGGCAGGTGCGTCCGCCGCGATTGGTGACGATGGCCGCAGCGCGTTTCATCACCGGTTCCCAGTCGGGGTCGGTCATGTCGGTCACCAGGACATCGCCTGGCTGCACCCGGTTCATTTCCGCCGGGCTGGCGATCAGCCGCACCGCGCCTACGCCAATTTTCTGGCCGGTGGCGCGGCCAGTAATGAGTACATCGCCTGTGGCTTCCAGCACATAGCGTTCGCCCGCACCGCTGACACGCGTCTTCACCGTTTCCGGCCGCGCCTGCACAATGAACAGTTCGTTGGTCTCACCATCTTTCGCCCATTCGATATCCATCGGACGGCCATAGTGGGCTTCGATCGCCACCGCCTGACGCGCCAGCTCCAGCACTTCGCTGTCGGTCAGGGAAAAACGCCGCTGCAGGTCGACGGGAGTGTCCTCGATCACTGTTTCACCGTTGTGCCACACCATGCGGATGGCCTTTTCGCCCAGCTCGCGCCGCACCACGGCAGGGAAACCCTGGGCCAGCATCGGCTTGTGCACATAGAACTCGTCCGGATTGACCGAGCCCTGCACCACGGTTTCGCCTAGGCCGTAGGCAGCAGTGATAAACACCACGTCGCGAAAGCCCGATTCGGTATCGAGCGTGAACAGCACGCCGGCACACGCAATGTCCGAGCGCACCATGCGCTGCACCCCGGCCGACAAAGCCACATCGGCATGGGCAAACCCATGATGCACTCGATAGGCAATGGCGCGGTCGTTATAGAGCGAAGCAAAGACCTTCCGTACATACGACAACAGCGCATCCTCGCCCTGCACATGCAGATAGGTTTCCTGCTGCCCGGCAAACGAGGCATCGGGCAAATCTTCCGCCGTGGCCGACGAGCGAACGGCGACCGAGACCCGCTCACCCAGCGCGAGATAGGCCTCGCGCAGCCCCGCTTCCAGTGCGGCTGGCAAAGTTGCCGCTTCGACCCAGGCCCGAATTTCGGCACCGGCCTGCGCCAGTGCCGTCACATCTGCCACATCCAGCGCCGCCAGCCGGGTATTGATGCGCGTCCGCAAATCGTTGTGATCGAGAAACTCCCAGAAAGCTTGCGCCGTCGTGGCGAATCCCCCCGGCACCTTGACCCCGGCACCGGCCAAATTCCCTATCATTTCGCCCAGCGACGCATTTTTTCCGCCCACCCGCGGCACATCTGCCATCGACAGGGCCTCCAGGGGAACGATATAGTCAGCCGAAGCCGTCATAATTTCTCTCCATGAAAAATCGCACTGCATTCTGTCTGTCCGATCACACCGGCGTCACCGTCGAAGCGGTGGCAAGAAGCGTGTTGTCGCAGTTTCCTGCTTTTGAGTTTAGCCTGATTGTGCTGCCTTTCATTGACAGTCTTGAGAAAGCACACGAAGCGGTCGCGCGGATTTCAGTCACGCCCGATGCGCTGGTGTTCTCATCCGTGACCGACCCGGCTTTGCGCGTCACGCTGCGGGAAAGCGGTGCACCCCTGTTTGATCTGTTTGAAATGCTCATCCCGACCGTAGAGCGTTCACTCGGACAAACTGCCACGCCCCATGGCGGCCACACCCATAGCATGACGCACAACTACGAGTCGCGCATGGACGCGGTGAATTTCAGCCTGGCGCTGGACGATGGTCTGCAACCGCAGCGACTCGACCAGGCAGACTTGATCCTGGTGGGGGTCTCCCGTGTCGGGAAAACCCCCACTGCACTCTATCTTGCCCTGCAATATGGCCTGCGCGCCGCCAATTATCCGCTGACCCCGGAAGACCTTGCGCTTCACAAGCTGCCCGAAGTTCTGCTGGCCAACCTGCCCCGCTTGCGTGCCCTGACCATTTCAGCGGAGCGCCTGGCAGCCATCCGCCAGGTTCGCTATCCCGACAGCCAATACGCCAGCCTGGAACAATGCCGCACCGAACTCGCAGCCGCCGAGCGACTATTCAAAAGCAATGACCTTCCCATCATCGACACCACCCGCATGTCGGTGGAGGAAATCGCCGCACGTCTGCGGGTTTAGCCCAGCAACTTTCTGCCTCAATTGGCCTGCCATGCGGCCTGTGGCGTGATCCGGCTAAATAGTATTGGGCTTGGTCAATTCTTACCTCCCTAATCCCACCCTTTCACCCTTATCTTTTTGGGTGGGATGCCGATATACAGGTTAGGGATAATAAATATGATTCGCAGGCAAAATCAATGCACCGTACTTCCATTAACAGCCTGTCCGCTCCGACAGGCTTTATGAACAAGCAGCCGTCATTGCTGAAACATGGCGACAGATTTGTCTGATATCTCATGCTGCATACCGGCCCAGGCAACATTTCCCCTGCCATGAGACATATCGAACGTCCTTCGGCCTGGAAGATCGCCCTGCTGGCGGGCTTTGTCACGCAATTACTGCTGCTGGTATTTGTCACTGCCATCGGCTTGCAACAACTGGAAGTTGCGACGGACAAACTCAACCAGGTTGTCGATGTTCACATGCGTAAGCAAACCCTCACCACAACCATGGTGGTCAACGCACGCGAGCGAACAATTGTCATCCTGATGCTCGCCAAAACGCTGGATCCGGTTGAGCGTGCCAATTTGTTGAACCAGTTCAGCGACAATGGCTCGGCATTCGCCATTGCACGACAGGCGCTTCTGAAATTACCCCTGAGCGCCAGGGAGCAAGGGCTGTTAACCCGGCAGGGGCGGCTGACCAGTATTGCCCAACCGATCCAGTTACAAGTCATAGACCTGATCAATGCCGATTTCACCGAAGCAGCAGAGGATTTGGTTCTCACGCAAGCCATCCCGATGCAAAACCAGGTTGTTTCGGCCCTCTCGCAACTAGACGCCGAAGCGCAGAAGGTTGCACGGGTAGCCAGCAGCAGGGCGCGTGAGGACCATGTGATGGCGCGGCAGTGGATGTTTCTGTTGTCCGGAGCCGCCCTGTTCATCGGGGTCTTCGTTGCGACTTTCGTCTTTCTATATGCCAGCCGCGTCGATCGCGAGCGTGAGCGCCTGTCTACCGAAGACCCCCTGACAGGCCTGCCCAACCGCATGCTGTTCATGGACCGCCTGGAGCAATCGCTGATACGTGCCGAGCGACACCAAACCCTGGTAGGCGTGATGTTCATCGACCTTGACCGCTTCAAGCGGGTTAACGACACCCTCGGCCATGCCAGCGGCGACACGCTCATTTGCGATGTGGCCAAACGACTGCGCGCCACCATACGCGCTGAAGACATTGTAGCCAGACTCGGCGGCGACGAGTTTGTAGTGGTGGTCGGTGATATAACCGCGATCAAACATATCCTGCAGATCGTTGAAAAGATGCTGGCTGCCGTTGCCGCACCCTACCAAATCGCCGAGCGCGAGCTTTTCAGCAGTTGCAGCATCGGGATCAGCGTATATCCCCATGATGGCGACAATTCCGGTGATTTGCTGAAGAACGCAGACACTGCGATGTATCACGCCAAGAACGGCGGCCGAAATCGCTTCCAGTTGTACGATCCAGCGATGAATGCCATGGCCGAGGAAAGGCTGCAGCTGGAAACCGATCTCCACTATGCCCTGGGGCGAAACGAGCTCATCCTCCACTACCAGCCCCAAGTCAATCTGAACACGGGCCGATTACATGCAGTCGAAGCGCTGGTACGCTGGAGCCACCCGGAGAAAGGCCTGCTCAGTCCAGCCGTTTTCCTGGAAATGCTGGAAGAAACCGGGCAAATCGTCGATGTGGGACGCAAATTGCTCGAGACGGCCTGTCACCAGACCGCGGGGTGGCATGCCGCCGGCCACACGCATCTTGAAATTGCCGTCAACGTATCCAGCAAGGAATTCTGGCACGAAGGACTGATTCCAGGCGTGCAAACCGCGCTGGCACAATCCGGGCTGCCCCCGCACGCGCTCCAACTCGAGTTAACTGAAGGCATTTTCATGGAAAACATGGATGCTGCCGTCAAGCGCGTCCAGGAGTTGAAGGCACTGGGTATTACTGTTTCCGTCGACGACTTTGGCACCGGTTATTCTTCATTGGCGCACTTGAAACGGTTCCCGATCGATGTTCTCAAGATCGATCGCTATTTCGTCAAGGATGTTCAACACGACCCGGTCAACGTGGCACTCATCCGCTCCATTCTTTCTCTCAGTCACGACCTGAAACTCGAAAATGTCGCCGAAGGGGTCGAAACCCTGGCACAGCTTGAATGCTTGCGTAAGCTGGGCTGCCCGATCGTACAAGGCTATTTCATCAGCCGACCGGTTCCTGCGGAGCAAATTTCCTCATTGCTGGACCACGACTGGCTACCCGCGTTCAGCCTTGCACACCACGTTCATCCCAAACTTACGGCCATCTGACACGCATCAACACACCAGCGCTTAAGACTTGGCAAAATCTGCCGAAATACAGAAGGGCACCTCTAAAAATTCAGAGTTCGCCCAAATGCAAGGCGCGGGGAAAATTTCGCAGCGCCGCATATGTTGGATATGTAAGCAAGCAATTTTTCCCGCAACGCCGCAGTTGGGATGAAATCTGGATTTTTAGAGGTGCCCAGAAGTACATTCCGCAAAAAAGGAGTAGCACGCATGTCCGAGGAAATTCAAGCTGTTGCCGACACGCTGGAGGAAATCGAAAAATTCCAGCCAACGGTCTGGATAGAGAGCCTGGCTTCAATCCTGGCAAGCTTTCTGGCTGACCCGCGTTTACGTTATTCGCAAGGCGTACAACCCAATGTGGTCGATGGCGAATTGTGCCTGTTGGTGGCCACCTGGCTGGAAACTACCGATCGCGCCACGTACGAATACATCATGGATTTTGCTAAAACCAACCAGGTGGAAACCAGGCTGGACCGGCGTACCGGTGAGCGGGCCATACAACAACCCATTTGATGCACAAACATTGAAGCCTGAGATTCAGGCCAACCGCTGACGCACGGCCTCGAACACGGCAATCGCCAAGGCCACCGAGGCATTCAGGGATTCCATGTTCCCCGGCATGGGGATTTGAACCCGTGCCGATGCCGCGGCGCGCACATCGTCCGACAGCCCGGCCCCTTCGTTGCCCACAATCAAGGCGAGCGGGCCGGTCAATTCGATTGCAAACACACTGCGATCTTCCGCCAGCGCAAGGGCAAGGCTCTGCCCTTTGAATTGTGCACACCAGGCCGCCACCTCTACCCCACACGCAATCGGTAAAACAAACTGCGCGCCCTGCCCGCCGCGCAAAGCCTTGGGCGACCACGGATCGTGACAGCCCTTGGACAACACAGCCAGCGTCGCGCCGGCCGCCGCACCCGTACGCAACATCGAACCCAGATTGCCCGGGTCCTGGATGTCTTCCAGAACGATGACCAGCGGCGTGGCATCGCGTGGCACAGGCGACAACCAGGCCGCCTCACTCAGCAGCCCGGTGGGGGTTGAAACCGGAGCGAGTTCATCAAACAAGGCGTCCGGAAGGGCAATCGACTTGGCGCTCGGGCAGCGCTCGGCCCAGTGCCCGAATTGACGGGCATCAAACGATGCCGATCGCACCAGGGTATGCGGCTGTCCGCCTGCATCGAGATAAGCGCTCAACAGATGTTCGCCATCGAGCAGCGTCATCTGCGCTTCGCGTCGCACCCGGGCAGAGTCGGCGAGCTTTTTCAGCCGCTTGAAAATAGGGTTGTCACGCGAGGTGATGGAGGTTTCGGTCATCCGCCGATTATCCCTGATTCCACTTCCAGATCATTTGTAACGCGAAGACGAGCCGCAGACAGTGCAAATAGCACGGCAGAGCGTGGTTGTTGAGGCTTCAGCGTCTTTAGAGCGTGGTTGTTGCCAACTTGTTGGCTTTACAACCACGGCCCCCCCTTTACGGGGACAACCACGGCCTACCCCTTGCGGGCAAGGCGAAGGCAACAAAATCACGGATGATCTGGAAATGGAATGAATCGCCTCGGCAGGCTACACTCACACCATGCGCATCGCCCTCATCACGCCCTACGGACGCGAACATCGTAATGGAAACTGGCATACGGCTGCACGCTGGACGCGTTTTCTACGCGAGGCCGGACACACGGTGCGGGTGCAGGTGGAATGGGATGGCCGCCCGGCCGACTTGATGCTGGCACTGCACGCGCGACGCAGCTATGCCTCGATCCGCGCCTTTGCCAAGAAATTCCCGAGCCGCCCGCTGGTGCTGACCCTGACCGGCACCGATTTATATCGCGATATCCACGAAGACAGCGACGCCCAGCAAGCACTGGAATGGGCACACCGCATCATCGTGTTGCAGGAACGCGGCCCCGACGAACTGGCCGGACATCTTGTCGCCAAAACCCGGGTGGTTTACCAGTCTGCACCGGATATCGCGCGTCTGCCGCCGCCTGCCAATACCTTCGAGGTGCTGGTGATTGGCCATCTACGCACCGAAAAAGACCCGTTCAGGGTCGCGCTGGCGACCGCCTACCTGCCCCAGCAATCGCTCATTCAGGTGACGCATCTGGGCGGTGCCTTGAACGACGAGATGTCTGATACGGCAGAGATGGCACAAAACAAGCTGCCGCGCTGGATCTGGGCTGGGGATGTGCCGCACAAAACCGTGCTGAAACGCCTGTCGCGCGCGCACCTGCTGGTGATCAGTTCGGTCATGGAAGGCGGGGCCAATGTGATTTGCGAAGCGCTGGCGGCCGATGTACCGGTGCTGGCCTCAAACATCCCCGGCAATATCGGCATGCTGGGCGAGGATTACCCCGGCTATTTCCCGGTGGGCGACGAACATCAATTGGCCAAGCTCATGTGGACTGCCGAAAACGATCTGGATTTCTATGCCAGCCTGTCCCGCCATGCCCGCAATCGGCGCAGCCTGATGCGACCCGAGCAGGAAGCCAGCCGACTGCGGCAAGTGGTGGCGGAGTTTGAACAAACTACAGGCTGACGTTCAGCTTTCAGCAAACAAGAGTCCAAACATGCGCGCGCGTTCGGCGCTATTTAACCCCCGCAACACCCGCACGGCTTCGCGTGCCACACGCTCATCGCGCGTGATCGAATAGTCGATCGCCAGCCGGCGCCAGACGTCAGCCAACACCGGGTCAGTCGCCTGCAGTTTTTGCAACGCCTGCGCCACCCCCGCCTGCCCGCGCGTCAGATAAAACGTCAGCCCCAGATTGTGCCAGCCTTGAACATAATCAGGGTTGATCTCCACTGCAGCGCGATATGCCAGCATCGCCGCGCGGGGGTTCCCGCTATCGCGGTAGGCGTTGCCCAGGTTGTTGCGCGCAAATACATCGCCGGGCGCAATGCGCACATTCTGCTGATATGCGGCGATCGCTTCGGAAAACCGCCCCAGCTCGCTCAACGCGCTGCCCTGAACAAACCATGCCAGCGGATTCTTCGCATCAACCTGCGCCCAGTCCTGTCCCCATGCCAACAGCCCCGACCAGTCCCCCCGTCTTTCCAGTGTCTGCGCCTGCCGCACCCACTCGCCCTGCGAACGCGCTGCCAGTGCGGCCTGTCCCCCGCCCAGGCCAAACGTCTGGGTGGCAGCCGTCACCGGCCCGGAACACGCCAAACAGGACAGCAACACGAGCAAGGGAAGTCGAATCAGCATGGGAAATCAAGCGGTTTAAAGCCACAAGAGTAACAAAATCAATGACATTCATTTTACGCCCGACTTGACGCATCGTTTATCCTGTTGGGTTATTGCCCCCATTGAGCCCCCCCATGCACGCCACCGAACACTTCATCCCCGGCAAAGATGCTTCACTCGAAGCCTCGATTGCCACGTTGCAATCCAAGCTCGAAGCGCTGGATTTCCATATTGAAGAACGCTCCTGGCTTAATCCGGTGGAAGGTGTCTGGTCGGTGCATATTCGCGACCGCGATTGTCCGTTGCTGTTCACCAATGGCAAAGGCGCCACGGAACTGGCGGCGCGGGCAAGTGCGCTGGGCGAGTATTTCGAACGCCTGTCGACCAACTATTTCTGGACCCACTTTTATCTGGGCGAAACGATCGCCAACCGGGCGTATGTCCACCACCCCGACGAGCGCTGGTTAACGCCCGAGGGCGAAGACTGGCCGGATGATTTGCTGACGCCCGAATTGCAAGCCCTGTACAACCCGGACAGCAGCGTGCGCGCCGACCAGTTGATCGATCTCAATTCCGGCAACGTCGCACGGGGCATTTGCGCGATTCCCTATCAGCGATTGCGCGATGGCCAAACGGCCTATTTCCCGGTCAACCTCATCGGCAACCTGTTCGTCAGCAATGGCATGTCGGCCGGCAACACGCTGATGGAAGCGCGCACCCAGGCGCTGGCCGAGATCTTCGAGCGCCACATCAAGTTCCGCATCATCGAAGAAGGCCTCTGCCTGCCCGACGTGCCCGAAGCCGTGATCAACCGCTACCCGCACATCGCCGCCGGCATCCGCGGTCTGCGCGAAGCAGGCTTCGGCATCCTGATCAAGGACGCGTCGCTCGGTGGCCAGTATCCAGTAATGAACGTGACGCTGCTGCATCCCGACGACCAGGGCTGCTTTGCCAGCTTTGGCGCCCACCCGCGATTTGAAGTGGCGCTGGAACGCGCGCTGACCGAACTGCTGCAAGGACGCGCGCTCGATTCGCTCGCAGGCTTTCCCGCGCCCGGCTTTGATGAAACCGAAATCGCCGACCCGCAAAACCTCGAAATCCACTTTGTCGATTCCAGTGGCGTCATCAGCTGGCAATTCCTGCGCGACACCCCGGATTTCGACTTCGTCGACTGGAACTTTGGCACCACCACCGAAGAGGATTACGCGTGGTCGTGCGACACCCTGCGCGATGAAGGGCACGATCTCTACATCGCCGACTTCACCCATCTCGGCGTCTATACCTGCCGCATTCTGGTACCCGGCGTATCCGAAATTTACCCGGTCGAAGAACTCGAATTCGAAAACAACAGCGTCGGCAACCTGATCCGCCCGGCACTCGCACGCCTGCCCGAGCTGACCGAAGACGAATGCATCGAATTGTTTGACTTGATGGTCGAACTGGAACTCGCCGACGACCGTCTCGTCACCGTCCTGATCGGCCTTGCACCCGATGCCGATTCGCCGTGGACCGACATCCGTGTCGGCGAGATCAAGCTGCTACTCGCGCTCGCCATCGGTGACGACGAATCCATACTCGAAGGATGCACCTGGATCGCCCAATACGGCCAGCGAAGCGAAGCACGATTAAAGGTATATCGCTGCATCGCCGACCTCATTCAGCTCGAAGAACCCAACCCCTTCGAGACCTCGCTCGCCCTGATGTATGGCCGCGACACACTGACGCAGGCCCTCGCCCTCTTCAATCAGGAAGAACGCTTCTTCGGCTTAACCAAACTCGGTCGCGATTTCGAAGGCAGTGTCATACACCAGCGCTTGCTGGAGGCCTACCGCAAGGTACGCGGCTAATCCATACTTGGCTTTCGACTATGAAAATACCCAAACGACTCGAACCCCTACTTGAAGACGGCCTGATCGACGGCGTCGTGCGCCAACTCATGAGCGGCAAGGAAGCCATGGTCTTCGTCGTGCGCTGCGGCGACGATATCCGCTGCGCCAAGGTCTATAAAGAAGCCAACAAACGCAGCTTTCGCCAGGCCGTCGACTACACCGAAAACCGCAAGACCAAGAACAGCCGCCAGGCGCGCGCCATGGCCAAAGGCAGCAAATACGGTCGCGAAATGCAGGAAGCCGCCTGGCAAAGCGCCGAAGTCGACGCGCTGTACCGACTCGCCGCCGCCGGCGTACGCGTGCCTACGCCGTACAACTTCCACGAAGGCGTGTTGCTGATGGAACTGGTGGCCGACGCCGATGGCAATGCCGCGCCCCGGCTTAACGATGTGTCATTCACCGAAGACGAAGCCCTCGCCCATCATCAAAGCCTGATCCGGGAAGTGGTGCGCATGCTCTGCGCCGGCGTCATTCACGGCGACCTGTCCGAATTC
>JAAFGW010000032.1 GCA_010365175.1 Sulfuriferula multivorans
TATCGTCCGCCGTTGCCGGTAGCCAGGCACAGGTGGCACAAGCAAATGCAACACTCGCCAATGCTCGCGCCAGCTATGAACGCCAGCAACAGCTGTTTCAGCAAAAGTTCATCAGCCAGGCCGCGCTCGACCGCGCCACCGCAGAATTTCGTGCCGCCGAAGCCGTTGCGCGCGCTGCACGAGCCGGTGCCGGGCAATCGTCCGCGATCAGCAGCTATACCGTCATTACCGCGCCGTTCTCTGGCGTTGTCTCTGCCCGCCACGTGGAAATGGGTGAAACCGTCACACCCGGCAAACCCCTGATGACGGGATTTGATCCCAAGGACATGAGGGTCATTGCCAATATTCCGCAGTACAAGCTGGCCGAGGTGAAGAACGCCCCGCGCGTTGCGGTCGAAATTCCCTCCCTGAACAAGTGGATCGACGCCACAGGCATCACCGTACTGCCTGCTGCCGATACCGCCACCCATTCGATCAAGGTGCGCATCGACCTGCCCACCAATCTGGAAGGCGTAATCCCCGGCATGTTCGCTCGCGCGCACTTCTCCGTGGGGAGTGCACGCAAGCTCATCATTCCCACCCGTGCGGTGGTGCGCCGTTCTGAAGTCACCGCGGTCTACGTGGTGTATCCAAGCAAGGTGAGCCTGCGTCAGATCCGCCTCGGTGTTGCCAATGCGCGTGGGCAGGTCGAAGTGCTGGCCGGGCTGGATGCCGGCGACATCATTGCGCTCGAACCCATCAAGGCGGGGATTTACGCTAAAAGCGCCGCCAACCCGGCGGTCAAGTAAGCGGAAGCACAGATGGGACTCTCCGGCCGCATTGCGCGTTTCTTCCTTACCTCCCAACTCACGCCGCTGATCGCATTGATCGCGGCCTTGATGGGTCTGTTTGCCATCCTCGTCACACCGCGCGAGGAAGAACCACAAATCAACGTAACCATGGCCAACGTGTTCATCCCCTTTCCCGGTGCATCGGCGAAGGATGTGGAAGCGCTGGTTGCCACGCCGGCCGAGCAAGTCCTGTCGCAGATTGCAGGCATCGAGCACATTTACTCGGTGTCCAAGCCCGGCATGGCGGTGCTGACCGTGCAATATCTGGTCGGTGAAGATCGCACCCAGGCGCTGGTGCGACTTTACGACACGATCCAGGCCAACCGGGATTGGGTATCGCCCGAACTCGGTGTCGGCGAACCGATCATCAAGCCACTCGGCATCGACGATGTGCCTATTGTCACCATCACGCTGTGGACGCGCGATGCCACGCGCGGTGCGCATGAGCTGGAACAGGCCGCACACGCAGCAGAAATCGAGCTTAAGCGGATCGCCGGCACGCGCGAAGTTACCACCGTGGGCGGCCCCGGCAGCGCCGTACGGGTGTTGATGGATCCGGACCGAATGGCAGCCTTCAACATCACGGCCAAAGACATCCGTGACGCACTGCAACTGTCCAACGCCGCCCAGCCATCCGGCACGCTGGTGTCGAACAATCAGGAAATTCTGGTGCAGACCGGCACTTACCTGACCGGCGCAGAAGATGTCAGGAAGCTGGTTATTGGCGTCACGCAAGGCCGTCCGGTCTACATGAGCGATGTCGCCACTGTGGTTTCAGGCCCGGAACAGCCTGCACGCTACGTCTGGCACGGTCCAGGCGCGGGCGGCGCGCAGGCGTCAAACAGCGGTCAGACCTTCCCGGCGGTCACGCTCGCCATCTCCAAAAAGCCAGGCGAGAACGCGGTTGAAGTGGCGGAAAAAGTCATAGCGCGCGTCAATGCGCTGCATAACAGCGTGTTGCCCGAAGGGGTCGAAGTCAGCGTCACCCGCAACTATGGCGCCACGGCCGACGACAAGGCCAAAAAGCTGATTCAAAAACTCATTTTCGCCACTACCTCGGTGGTGTTGCTGGTGCTGTTTGCGATTGGCAAGCGGGAGGCGCTGATCGTTGGCGCGGCAGTGCTGCTGACCCTGGCGGCCACGCTGTTTGCCTCGTGGGCATGGGGCTTCACGCTCAACCGGGTATCGCTGTTTGCCCTGATTTTCTCGATTGGCATCCTGGTCGACGATGCCATCGTGGTGGTCGAGAACATTCATCGTCGGATGGGCCTTGACCACGACGGCCTCGAAGCGATCATTCCGCGCGCGGTCGACGAAGTCGGCGGCCCGACCATCCTCGCCACCCTGACCGTGATTGCTGCGCTGCTGCCGATGGCTTTCGTTTCCGGCCTGATGGGGCCTTACATGAGCCCGATTCCGATCAATGCCTCAATCGGCATGGTGATCTCACTGGCGATTGCGTTCGTCGTCACGCCCTGGCTGGCCCTGAAGTTAATCAAGCAGACGCCACACGAATCGAATGCTGGCGACAGCCGACTGACAAAGCTGTTCCGCGCCCGCCTCACGCCATTCCTGCGCGGCAATGACGGACAGGGTGCGCGTCACATGCTCTGGCTCGGCATCGGCGCGGCCATCCTGATCTCGGTCGCGTTGCCGGCCGTCAAGCTGGTCATCCTGAAAATGCTGCCGTTCGACAACAAGTCGGAATTCCAGATCATCGTGGATATGCCGGTCGGCACCCCGCTTGAAAAAACCGCGCAGGTGTTGAGCGAAATGGGTACGGTCATTGCCAAGGTGCCTGAAGTCACCGACTATCAGGCCTATACTGGCACTGCGGCGCCCATCAATTTCAACGGCCTGGTGCGGCAGTATTACCTGCGCGCCGGACCCGAGATCGGCGATTTGCAGGTCAACCTCATCGACAAGCACGATCGTGACCGCAAGAGTCATCAGATCGCCCAGGCGATTCGTCCGGCCATTGAAGCCATTGCCAAGAAACATGGTGCAGACGTCAAAGTGGTGGAAGTGCCGCCGGGGCCGCCAGTGATGTCGCCTATCGTCGCTGAAATCTACGGCCCCGATTACGACGCGCAAATCCAGGTCGCCAAACAGGTGCGCAAAGTGTTCGAACAGTCCGAAGGCATCGTCGCCATCGACGACACAGTCGAAGACGACGCCCAGCGTTTTGTGCTGCGCGTGCTACAGAACAAGGCAGCCGTGGCAGGTGTGGCACAAAAAGACATTGTCTCAACCATGAAAATGGGGTTGTCCGGCGAAAACGTCACACCCATCCACGGCAGCGGCGCCAAGTATGAAGTCCCGGTTCGGATCACCCTGCCGCCGGAACGTCAGTCCGCCATTGGCGAATTGCTCAAGCTCACCGTACGCGGCAACAACGGCAATCTGGTGCCCCTATCCGAATTGGTCGAAGTCATGCCCGGGACCCGTGAAAAAACCATTTATCACAAGGATCTGCTGCCCGTCGTGTTTGTAGTCGGCGACACCGGCGGCAAGCTGGATTCGCCCTTGTATGGGCTGTTCGAAATGCGTAGCAGTCTGAAAGACAAGCCGTTGGCACAGGGTGGCACCTTGTCGGAATATTTCATCAACCAGCCGGGTGACCCCTATACCGGATTCAGCCTCAAGTGGGATGGCGAATGGCAAGTAACCTATGAAACCTTCCGCGACATGGGTCTGGCCTATGCGTTCGGGCTGCTGCTGATTTATGTCCTGGTGGTGGCGCAGTTCAAGAGCTATCTCACGCCGCTCATCATCATGGCGCCCATCCCACTCACCATTATTGGCGTGATGCCGGGTCATGCATTGCTCGGCGCGCAGTTTACCGCTACCTCAATGATCGGCATGATCGCGCTGGCCGGCATCATCGTGCGTAATTCCATCCTGCTGGTTGACTTCATCAACATGCAGGTGCGGGAAGGCATGGATTTCCAGGAAGCAGTGATTCAGGCTGGTGCTACCCGTGCCAAACCCATCGTGCTGACCGGAGCAGCCGCGATGATGGGCGCCTTTTTCATTCTCGATGACCCGATCTTCTCGGGCCTTGCCGTGTCCTTGATTTTCGGCATTTTCGTCTCCACCCTGCTCACACTGGTTGTCATCCCGGTGCTGTATTACGCTGCCAATTACCGACAGTTTTCTTCTCAATAATCTGGAAGCGCTTCATGACCGTAGAACGTATTGTCCGTATCATTGCTGGTTTTTTCATCATGCTGTCGCTCACCCTGGCGCATTTTTCGGGAAGCATCGACATGACGCAGATATCCTGGGCGTGGTTCACTGCCTTTGTCGGCTTTAACCTGTTCCAATCCGGTCTCACCCGCTTCTGCCCGATGGATATCATGCTGAAAAAAGCCGGCGTCAAATCAGGCTGCGGCCTGTAAAAGGAGAAGTCACATGGATACACAATTTCTGCAGGACAACTGGATGCTGGTATCGCTGGCTGTCGTTTCAGGCGGCATGCTGGCCTGGTCGTTTCTCGGTAGCAGGCTGTCGGGCATTGAACAGGCCGACACGCTCAAATCCACGCGCCTGTATAACGACGACGCGCTGATTCTTGATGTGCGCGAGGATAAAGAATACGCGGCCGGACACATCCCCAAGGCCAAGCACATCCCACTTGGCAATCTCAACAGCCGGATCAAGGAACTCGACAAGCATAAAAATAAACCGATCCTGGTCACCTGTCGTAGCGGGCAGCGCTCGGCGCGGGCCTGCAACATGCTGAAAAAAGCCGGCTTCGAATCCGTATTCAACCAGTCGGGCGGCATCATCGCGTGGGAACGCGCCAACCTGCCCGTCGACAAGTAATCAACACAAGGAGCCCCTCATGGCCAAAGTTGTAATGTATTGCACTGCTATCTGCCCTTATTGCACCGCTGCCGAGCGTTTGCTTAAAAGCCGCGGCGTCACTGAAATCGAAAAAATCCGTATCGATCTCGATCCGGCCAAACAGGCTGAAATGATCGCGCGATCGGGCGGTGCCCGTTCCGTGCCGCAAGTATTCATTGGCGACACGCATGTAGGCGGTTTCGACGAGACCTCCGCGCTTGATGCTGCGGGCAAGTTGGTGCCTTTACTGGCTGCCTGATCAGATGAAAGGCTTGCGCTTGATTTTCCCGCGCACCGCCCTCACCTGAGGTACCAATACGACTACGACGCTTCAAGGACACTCGATGGAACTTGCCTGCCCTCATTGCCTCGCCATCAACCGCGTACCGGATGATCGCCTTGGAAATGCCCCAAAATGCGGCAAATGCAGCGCGCCGCTGCTGCCCGGTAAACCAATAGACCTGACCGCCGACACGTTCGACCGCTTTATCGCCCGCGCCGGCTTGCCGGTACTGGTCGATTTCTGGGCAGAGTGGTGTGGCCCCTGCAAAATGATGGGGCCCATATTCCAGCAAGTGGCCGCCGAAATGAGTTCACGCGTGCGTTTTGCCAAGGTTGATACCGAAGCGCACTCACAGGTATCGATGCGTCATCACATCAAAGGGATTCCCAGTTTGATCTTGTTCAAAAATGGCGCTGAAGCGGCCCGCACATCGGGTGCGATGGAATCCCATGCGCTCAAACGTTGGCTGGCGTTACAAGGGATTCAATAAGCACGTGTAAAATGCCCACTATTCCCGGAGCACAGGCTCCGGTTTCTTATTCAGGGAGACACCATGGCAGAAGAACAGCAACCCGTATTTACGATCGAAAAACTCTACGTCAAGGATCTGTCCGTCGAAGTACCCAACGCACCCGCGATTTATCTGGAACGCGAAGCGCCGCAAATGGATGTAAATATGTCGAGCGAGAGCAACGCGCTCAACGAAGACATGTACAACTGCAGCATCACGGTCACAATCACGGCCAAAGTCGCCGACAAGGTGATGTTCCTGGTTGAGTGTACTCAGGGTGGCATTTTCCGCATCCAGAACGTGCCGCAGGATCAATTGCCGATGGTGTTGGGCATCGGCTGCCCCAATATCGTCTTCCCCTATCTGCGCGAAACCGTGTCAGACGTGATCACGCGTGCAGGTTTCCCGCCGCTCATCCTGAACCCGGTCAATTTTGAAGCGCTGTTCCTGCAGCACCAAGCCCAGCAGCAAGAAGCCGTACCCGAACAAACGCATTGAAGCCGGTTCGTTAACGCTACCGGTGACATTACGCTTACTCCTCGCGGGTTTGTCGCTTGCGCTTGCCCTCCCGGCCAGCGCACTCGAATACCGCACCACCAGCCGTGTGGTCCTGCTCTACGATGCACCCTCGACTGCAGCAGCCAAGGTCGCCATTGCGGGGAGCGGACTGCCACTCGAAGTGGTGGTTGATACCTCGGCCTGGGTTAAAGTGCGGGACCACAGCGGACGTCTGGCGTGGGTCGAGAATGCAGCCCTTGGCGGGCCTCGAAGCGTCATGATCAAAGTCGAGTCCAGCGCCATTCGTCAGCAACCGCATCCCGACGCCGACATCGTATTTCGCGCTGTACGCGGTGTGCTGCTCGAAGCCACTGGCGACCCCAATGCGTATGGTTGGCTACCAGTCAAACATGCTGATGGTCGGACCGGCTGGCTGCCTGCACACGAGGCCTGGGGCAAATGAATTCAGCGCCAATGAAGCTTTCGGTATTGGGTGCAGGCGCCTGGGGCACCGCCCTGGCCGCCAATTGGGCGCCCCATCATGACGTCACCCTGTGGGGGCGCAACACAGCCGACCTCGACGCTATGCGCGAGCATCGCATCAACACCCCATACCTGCCCACCTGTACGCTGCCCGACACGCTGCGCTTCAATGCCGATTTCGACAGCGCTGTCGCAGATGCCGAGCTTCTGGTGATCGCTGTCCCCACAGGTGGCCTACGCGCCACCCTGACGGCATTGGCTGCGCGTCCCGAACTGCCCCCGCTGGTTTGGGTGTGCAAAGGTTTCGAGCCCGGCAGCCGCAAACTGCCCCATCAACTGGTTGCCGAATTGCTACCTGCACACTCGGCAATCGGCGTGCTATCCGGCCCCAGTTTTGCCCAGGAAGTGGCGCAGGGCTATCCGACTGCACTCACGCTGGCCTCACATGACACTGCACTGGCACAACAGCTTGCCGGTGCACTCTCAGGCCAGCGACTGCGCATTTATGCGCACGATGATGTCGTTGGCGTTGAGGTGGGAGGGGCGCTGAAAAACGTCATGGCGATTGCCGCCGGTATTTGTGACGGCCTGAAACTGGGCCACAACGCGCGGGCCGCACTCATCACCCGCGGCCTGGCAGAAATAACCCGGCTGGGCACCCGGCTGGGAGGCCGCTTTGAGACCTTCATGGGTTTGTCGGGCCTCGGTGACCTCATCCTCACCACCACGGGTGACCTCTCACGCAACCGTCAAGTGGGCCTGCGTATCGCGCGCGGCCAATCGCTGAAAACCATCCTGTCTGAACTCGGACACGTCGCTGAAGGCGTCACCACCGCCCCCGAAGTGGCTTCACTCGCCAATGAGATGGGCGTCGACATGCCGATCATCCACGCCGTTTGCCAAACCCTGTTTGAAGGCATGCCAGCTGCGCAAGCCGTCGACGCTCTGCTCAACCGGGAAATCAAAGCCGAATTTTAATGCCAGGCTCCGGGCTGGTGTCCCGATAACAGCAGCCAGCCAAGTGTGGCAATACACCTGTCTCGCTTTCAATTTGGGAACACACTTCCGGGCTAATACTCTTCATTACTGCACGGGCAAAGCCTTGGCCTTAGCCCGTCGTCCTGAATGCTTTGCGGTTTCACATAGAGGTTGCCACCTGGCGCGGCTGCTATGCGGACCGGTCAAGGAAACGACGAACAAGGAGATTGTCATGAATCGCACGACGATTTCATCGGAATCACCGACGTCCCTTTCCCCAAGAACAATCAGGTATTGGCCTAACTGTTTAATGGCCATGACGCGAGCAGCGAGCCCATTGATGAACTGTGTGAGCACATCCCAGGCCCACAATGTGGCGGCGAAGGTGTTTCGCCTGATGCAGGGGGCTCAGTCACGGCCTACCCAGCTTGATCAAAATGCCTCAAGTCAATTTCGATTTAAACACCACCCGTAAATCCAATTTGCCGCCAGGCTTCAAACACAACAACACTGACGGCGTTGGACAGGTTCATGCTGCGTGAACCCGGCAACATAGGCAATCGCAGGCGCTGCTCCGAGTCGAATTGCGCCAGAATATTGGGCGGCAAACCGCGCGACTCGGGTCCGAACAGCAGCACATCACCCGCCTGAAATTCGATATCAGCATAGCGCGTGCTGCCTTTGGTCGTCAGTGCAAACCAGCGCCGGTCTGGCAAAGCCAGCCTCGCTGCACCCCAGCCTGAATGCACGTGCACGGACGCCATGTCGTGATAATCCAGCCCGGCACGGGCGACCTGTTTGTCACTGAGATCAAACCCCATTGGCTCAATCAAATGCAAATGACAGCCGGTATTGGCGGCCAGTCGGATGAGGTTGCCGGTGTTGGGCGGAATTTCGGGTTGAAACAAAACGATGTCAAACATCTGGCTTGGCCTAAAATGAGAAAACTCTTGGAAGCCGCTATTCTATGGTCCCTTACCTCACTACCGCACTCACTGGCCCGTTACTGGCCCTGGAAAAACGTTTGCTCGACTCGCAGCCGACAATCGAGCACTGGTTCCGCCAGCAATGGAAAGAACAAGCCGCGCCGTTTTACACGTCAGTGGACATCCGCAACGCCGGTTTCAAGCTCGCACCCGTCGACACCAATCTTTTCCCGGGCGGGTTCAACAACCTCAACCCCTCTTTCATGTCGCTGTCGATTCACGCAGCAATGGGTGCAGTGGAAAAAATTTGTCCCGATGCGCAGCGGTTGTTGCTGATACCCGAGAATCACACGCGCAACACGTTCTATCTGCAGAACGTCGCCGTGCTCGCCCACATCCTGCGGCAGACCGGGCTCATCGTTCGTATCGGAACGCTAATACCTGAAATTACCGAACCCACCACGCTGGAACTTCCGGCTGGCGGCCGGCTCACGCTCGAACCCCTGGTGCGCAAAGGCGACCGCATCGGGCTTGAAGATTTTGATCCCTGCGCTGTGCTGCTTAACAATGATCTGTCAGCGGGCGTTCCGGACATATTGCAGGGTATCGAGCAAACCATCATGCCGCCGCTGCACGCGGGTTGGGCGACACGCCGGAAGTCACGCCATTTTGCTGCCTATCAACATGTCGCCAGTGAATTTGCACGACTGGTGGACATTGATCCCTGGCTAATCGACCCCTACTTCAATCAGTGCGGCAAGATCGATTTTCAGGCGCGGCAAGGTGAAGACTGCCTGGCCGAAAAGGTCGGCGACATGCTGGAAAAAATCCGTATCAAATATGATGAATACGGCATCGACCAACCGCCCTTCGTTATCGTCAAAGCCGACGCCGGCACTTACGGCATGGGCATCATGACGGTGAAATCGCCGGATGACGTGCGCGAGCTTAACCGCAAGCAGCGCAACAAAATGGCGGTTGGGAAGGAAGGCCTTGCATTCAGCGAGGTGCTGATCCAGGAAGGCGTTTACACGTTTGAAAGCATCAACGATGCAGTCGCTGAGCCCGTGGTCTATATGCTCGACAATTTCGTTGTTGGCGGCTTTTATCGCGTACACACGGGCCGTGGATCGGATGAAAATCTCAACAGCCCCGGCATGCATTTCGTACCCCTGGCATTTGACGACACCTGCGTCATGCCTGACCGCAGCGCCAACCCCGATGCCAGCCCCAACCGCTTTTATGCCTATGGCGTGATTGCACGGCTGGCGATGCTGGCAGCCAGCATCGAACTTGACGACGCCTTGAACGAAGTCTCATGAAGCTGCTCTTCGTCATCGATCCCCTGGCAGGCCTCAAAGCCTACAAGGACAGTTCGGTCGCGATGATGCGTGCAGCGGCGGCACGGGGTCATACCGTCTGCACCACCGAAGCACGCCAACTATTTATTCAGGATGGGTACGCACGCGCTGCCTGTGCCACGCTCGAAGTACGCAACGACGACGACTGGTATTCCATTCTCCATACCGACACCCTGACGTTAAAAGATTTCAACGCCGTGGTGATGCGTACCGACCCCCCCGTGGATACCGACTACCTGCTCGCCACCCATCTGCTGAGCATTGCAGAGGACAACGGTGCGCGGGTATTGAATCGTCCGTCATGTTTACGCGACTTCAACGAAAAACTGGCGATTCTCCACTTTCCTCGCTTCATTACGCCAACACTGGCTAGTGCTGACGCGGCCCTCATCAACACGTTTCTTGATGAACACCTCGACATCATCGTCAAGCCACTGACCGAAATGGGCGGCAGCGGCATATTCCGCCTGACCTTGACCGACCCCAACCGCAATGCCATTCTGGAAACCCTCACCCAACATGGGCGCCGGGCCATCATGGCACAGCGCTATTTGCCCGCGATCAGTGAGGGTGACAAGCGCATCCTGCTGATCGATGGCACGGTGGTACCGTGGGCGCTGGCGCGCATTCCCAAGGCGGGTGAAACACGCGGCAACCTCGCTGCAGGAGGCACCGCCCGCGCACAACCCTTGTCCGCACGTGACCTGGTCATCGCCGAAACCATCGCCCCCTGGGCCCGCCAACACGGTATTTTCCTCGCTGGACTCGATGTCATTGGCAACCACCTCACCGAAATCAATGTCACCAGCCCAACCGGCTTTCAGGAAATCACCGCGCAAAGTGGCCACGATGTGGCCGCTCAATTCATCGCGGCCATTGAGCGAAATTGTTCAAACAGTATTCGCATTTGAAGCTGACCACTCTAATCAGCAAAGCCCAGAACGGTCTGGTCCTGATTCTGCTTTGCGGGCTTGCTGCGTGCAGTCCGCCCCCACTGGTGCAGCAGCAAGCTTATGTGTTTGGCACCTTGGTGGAAGTGAGTGTCTACGGTGTGCCGGAGGCGCACGCCCAGCGCGCGCTGACTGCGGTGCTGGCCCGCTTCGACACCTTGCACCGCACCCTGCACGCGTGGCAACCCAGTGATCTGTCTCGTCTCAACACGGCCTTGGCCCACGGCCAACGTGCCCCCGTTTCACCCGAACTGGCCGAGATGCTGCGCGATGTGCAAGCCTTGTCCAACCAATCTGGCGATTTGTTCAATCCGGCCATAGGCGGACTGATCGCGCTGTGGGGGTTTCATACCGATGCGCCTCAGTCACGCGTGCCGAATGCTGCCGCCATTGCGCGCTGGGTGAAAGATGCGCCACGCATGCGTGATCTGCATATCGAACACAACACCGTCTGGAGCGACAACCCGACTGTGCAACTGGACCTCGGCGGCTATGCCAAGGGAGCCGCCCTCGATGACGCGGTGCGCATACTCAAGGCTCAGGACATCCGTAACGCACTGGTCAACATTGGTGGCAATGTGATCGCGCTGGGCACGCACGGCGAGCGTCCCTGGCGGGTGGGCATCCAGCATCCGCGCAAACCGGGCACGCTGGCCACGCTGGATTTACGCGATGGCGAGGCGATCGGCACGTCGGGCGATTACCAGCGCTATTTCGAAGTGGCCGGGCATCGCTACAGCCATTTGATCGACCCGCGCACCGGCAGGCCCGCAACAGGCATGCAATCGGTCACGGTTCTGGTGGCGGGGAAACGCGCCGGCACGCGCTCGGACGCCTTGTCTAAACCCCTGTTCATCGACGGCGCCGGGCACCTGGCAGAACACGCCCTCCGCATGAACGTTGCCGACTATCTTGCTGTGGATGCCAACGGTCAAATTCATGTCTCTCCTGCGATGACGGCCCGTCTTCGCTAGAATGCTGCTTTTAGTCTGACATTTATCCAATGATAGGCATACTCATCGTCGCTCACGGTTCGCTCGCCGACAGTCTGGTCGACTGCGCTGCGCACGTACTGGGCCAGCGTCCAGAAAAACTCGCCACGCTGGATTTCATCGGCCATGCCGATCCGGATGAGCGCCAGAGGGCCTTGCAATCACGCCTGGCCGAGTTGGATGAAGGCGACGGCATCCTGGTGCTGACCGATGTGTACGGCGCCACACCCAGCAACACCTTGTGCCGGCTTCTTGAACCGGCTCACATCGAAGGGATATCCGGTGTCAATCTGCCGATGCTGATCAAAGCCTTGAACTACCGCGATTCCCTCCCCCTGCCCCAACTGATCGTAAAAATTGTCGAAGGTGGGCGTAACAGCATTAACCATATTTCCGAGACCATGTGCCATGCAGCAACGGGACGTTGAAATCATGAACAAACTGGGGCTGCATGCGCGCCCCTCGGCCAAGTTGACCCAGTTGGCATCCCAATACAAAAGTGACGTATTCATGGCGCGCAATGGTCGTCGCATCAATGCCAAAAGCATCATGGGCGTGATGATGCTGGCTGCCGCCAAAGGCAGCACCGTCACGCTGGAAACCGATGGGGAAGACGAGCAGGAAGCGATCGACGCATTGGCCAACCTGATTAGCAGCGGATTCGGGGAAGAATTGTGAGTTTTTCCCTGCATGGAATTGGCGTTTCAGGCGGCATTGCCATCGGCTATGCGCATCTGGCGTCCAGTGCACGTGTCGAAGTGCCGCAATACATGCTCGAGCGCAAATACGTCAAGGCGGAACTCGCGCGTTTTGAAGACGCAATCCACACCACGCGTGCCGAACTCGAGACCTTGCGCAGCCATATTCCGCCTAATGCACCGGCAGAGCTTTCGGTGTTTCTGGATATGCACCTGATGTTCCTTGGCGATTCGATGATCGCCGAAGAACCCAAGCGCCTGATCCGCGAAACACAATGCAACGCCGAGTGGGCGCTTGCGCAGCAGATGGATGCACTGGTGGCACGCTTCGAGGAAATCGATGATGCCTATCTGCGTAGCCGCCAGGAAGATGTCGTACAAGTTGTGCAGCGTGTACTCAAAGTATTGACTGGCCATCCCAGCCACTTACCGCTGGATATCGACTTCGATGTCGAGCGCATTCTGGTCGCACACGAACTCTCACCAGCCGACATGGTGTTGTTCAAAAACGTGCACTTCGCAGCGTTCATCACCGACCTTGGTGGCGCCACTTCACACACCGCGATTCTGGCGCGCGGCATGGCCATGCCGTCTGTGATGGCCCTGCACAATGCGCGGGGTTTGATTCGAGATCACGACCTGTTGATTGTCGATGGCCGCGATGGCGTCGTGGTCGTCAATCCGGACGAATCTGTTTTAACCGAATACCGGTTGAGACAAAACCAGTGGCGCATCGACACCGACAAACTGAAGCGCCTGAAAACCAGCAAATCCGCAACGCTCGATGGCACCCCCATCGAACTGATGGCGAACATTGAATTGCTGCAGGACGTGGATGCAGTGAAAACAGCCGGGGCCCACGGCGTGGGATTGTTCCGCAGCGAGTTTCTGTTCCTGAACCGCGACGATTTACCCACCGAAGACGAACAATACGAGTCCTACAAAGCCGTGGCCGAAGCCTTGAATGGCAAACCGGTCACCATCCGGACGCTGGATCTGGGGGCAGACAAACAGGCACCCTGGGGTCACACCGTAGCCGACAATCCAGCTCTGGGCCTGCGTGCAATCCGCTTGTGCCTGGCCGAACCCGGGTTGTTTCATACTCAGCTCCGCGCGATTTTACGGGCATCGCAACATGGTCAGATCCGTATGCTGATCCCCATGCTGGTCAGTTTTAACGAGCTTCGGCAAACCCTGCTGCGCATTGAAGAAGCGCGTGTTTCTTTGAGAAAAGACGGGCTGAAGTTTGACGAGAATATTCCTGTCGGCGGCATGATTGAAGTCCCTGCAGCCGCACTCTCGGCCGGGTTTTTTGCCGAACATCTGGATTTTCTATCGATCGGAACCAATGATCTGATTCAGTACACGCTTGCGATCGACCGTGCAGACGACAGCGTCGCACACCTTTACGATCCGCTGCATCCAGCAGTACTCCACCTGATTCAGCACACCATTCGTGCGGGTGCAAAACTCGGCAAGCCGGTGTCTGTTTGCGGCGAGATGGCAGGAGACCCATCGCTGACGCGACTCTTGCTGGCCCTGGGTTTAAGGTCATTTTCAATGCAGCCTGCCAGTTTGCTGCAGGTCAAGCAGCAGATCCTGAAGTCGCATCTGGAAGAATTGTCCCCAACCCTCCAGCGCCTTCTAAAAAACACCGATCCAGATAAAACAGCGGGGTTATTGAATCGTCTCAACACCTGACTCGCGTCAGGCGGAGAATTGCGCGACGATGCGTGTCAATTCGGCTTTTTCGGTGCGTAATGCGCCGATTTCATCCTTGACCCGCGCCATACGGTTTTTCAGCGTACCCATGTTTTCCAGAATCCGCTTCAGGTTGTCCAAGCGCGTATCGAGATAGTGTTTATGTTCCCGTATACGGGTCATGACGGGATCAAGCGCAATCCGCAACCAGCGTTCGGCTTCGAGCCGTGCGAGATTGAATGCCTTGCGCGCCTCTACGGCCAGACCTGCATAAAAGCGCCGGATCATGAAACGCTTTTCCAGCATCAGATTGGCAGGATCTTTACAAAAAGCTTCGGTTTCACGCATCAATCCCTGTAGACGATTGCGATAAGCCCCTAAATCCAACCGTGGAACCTGCATCTTGGGAAGATTATGCTTGCTGTGGAAGCGCGAATAAGCCTGATCCAACGCATCCAGCATGTTATCCGCCTGGAGTGTTGCCTGCTCCAGACGCCCACTCATCTGTTCACTCAATTGGCGAATACCTCCGGTCAGGCCGCGGGTGGTCAAGCTGGCTTCCATGGCCGCACGACCCGACTTGCAAATGACGCCCAACGTATCGTCCGAGAGATGCATCAAGAGATGCTCGCCCTGCGCCTTCAGCATTTTTCGAGTGGCTCTGAACTGGCTGGCGGTGGCGTCGTAGCTGTCTTTTTCGAGCTGTAATGTGGCACGGGCCTGCTCGACCAGCTCACGGTTCTTGCCGGAAAGCTGGGTCAGTTGAATCAAATCGTCGCTGCTGCGTTTGATGCGGGCAACCATGTCCACCCGGCTGCCATCGAGCAGGACGTGCACCTCGTGATTCACAGCGTGATACAACATGTCTCGGCGTGCCGGGATCACCTGGTGTGCTAATAGATACTCCAGCGAGTCAATCCCTGAACGCACACGCAACTCCGCATCGCCGCGTACTTTAGCTACCAGTGCTTTTTGCGCAGACACAGCGAATACACGGCTGCGTGGCAGTTTCAGCACGCGGGCCGTTTCTTCCATCTGCCGCTCGATGGTGGCTTGCACCTCGGAATCACTTTTCAATTCATCCCACAGCATGTCGACCTTGTTCAGTACGGCCACGTGGTAATTGGCGTGGCGATGAACGTGCTTTTGCCAGATTTCCATATCCGAACGCGTCACCCCGGTATCCATCGCCAATAAATACATCACCGCATGCGCATTGGGGATGACCGATAGCGTGAGCTCCGGCTCGGCACCCAGGGCGTTGAGCCCGGGCGTATCAAGAATGGACAATCCCGCCTGCAGCAAGGGGTGCGGGTAGTTGACCGTGGCGTAGCGCCAGGCAGGCACATCCACCGTGCCATCGTCCCGCAACTGGTGACGCTCAGTCGGATCGTCACCATTCCATAGACCCATTTCAATGGCGTCAACCGCTGCCATCGGCTTGGTTTCGGTTAGTTTTTTCAGACTTTCCTGCAGTTGACGTGGATCCTCTGGGTCCAGACTCACTCGGCACCATTCGATCGGCATGCGCTTGAGGTGTGCCAGGGACTCACTACGGCGTCGCGTCTCGATCGGAAGCAGGCTGAGGCAGGGCGACTCGTCCTTGTTAGAATAGAGTTCGGTCGGGCACATGGTGGTGCGCCCGGCATCG
>JAAFGW010000033.1 GCA_010365175.1 Sulfuriferula multivorans
TCCTTGCCGAAACGCTGGTTGCATCGCAGCCACGAATATTTAGTGCTGTGGCTGGGGTTGGGGTTGCTCGGCACGATTTGCCTGGCCTGGATGCTGATCGCCGTGCCGCTTATCCATGTGTTGCCAAAGCGATGGACCCGTCCCTTCGGGCGCAGGGCTTCCACCCACTTGACCCATTTTTATCTCCGCGCAATCACGCTGATTGGCGCCTGCCGCTTCGACCTCAGCGAACTCGACGCCCTGCGCGCCGAAGGCCCGATGCTCATCGCCCCCAACCATCCTTGTCTGCTGGATGCCCTGTTGGTCATTTCACGACTCCCCAACATTGCGTGCATCGTCAAGGCTGACGTTTTTGACAATCTTTTCTTTGGCGCAGCCGCCCGATTAGCCGGCCATATACGCAACGACGCCCAGTTGAGCATGATCAAGCAATCGGTGGCCGATCTGAAAAACGGCAGCCACCTGCTGGTCTTCCCGGAAAGTACGCGCACGACACGTTGGCCGATCAACCGCTGCAAGGGCACCACCGCGCTGATCGCAATCCGGGCCAAGGTTCCGATCCAGACCGTATTCATCGAAACCGACTCGGCATTCCTCGGCAAGGGCTGGCCGCTGTCCCGTTGCCCGTCGTTTCCGGTTACCTTCCGCGTTCGTTTGGGTCGTCGGTTTGATCCGCCAGAAAAGGGAAGCACCTTTACTGCGGAACTCGAGTGCTACTTCATTGATCAGCTACGCGATGCCCCTCACTTTCTGTCGCCCGAGGCCCCGCAGGCGCCGGAATGTGACGCGGTGCAGACACCAAGATGACAGCACCTGAGATAATCCTAGAAACGGCAGTTGACCGCTCTTCACCTTTCGGAATGCCGCATGAATACTGACTTCTCTGACTTCTCTGACTTCTCTGCCTTCGATGACCTTCACCTTTTGGGTGAGAACGCTACGCACCCGCTGGTACGTCTGGACGTGCCCCACAAGGGGACTCCGATCCACTACGGGCTAAAGACCGTGTGGAGTCGTATGCGCCTGCCTTTGTCGCTCCTCGTTGCAGGCCCCGGCCTGCCGCCTCGTCGCTTCGCGGCAGCCACCCGCCCAGACGCACCATCAGGCGCGTCCAACTGCCGTTTCTAGGATAATGGCTTCCGCCAGCCATCTGGTGTTGATCCCCAGCTACAACCCGGGGGTGCAGGTCTATGAAACCGTGCGGGCTGCACGCGCCCATTGGGCGCCGGTGTGGGTCGTGGTCGATGGCAGCACGGACGGCACCGCCGACGGCCTGAAACACATGGCGGCAACCGACCCCGGCCTCAAGGTGTGGGTGCTGCCCGAAAACCAGGGCAAAGGCGCCGCCGTGTTGCACGGATTGGACTTGGCGGCCCAACACGGTTTTACCCACGCCCTGACGATGGACTCCGATGGTCAGCATCCAGCCGATTTGATTCCTGCGTTCATGGCAGCATCCCAACAATCGCCCGATGCGATGGTGCTCGGCGTGCCGGTGTTCGACGCTGATGCCCCCGCGCTGCGCGTGCAGGGCCGCAAGGTGTCCAATGGCTGGGCCAATCTGGAAACCCTGTGGGCGGGTATCGGTGATTCACTTTATGGTTTTCGGGTTTATCCCGTTGAGCCGCTGCGTCAGGTGATGCGTGGCCAGCGCTGGATGCGCCGGTTTGATTTCGACCCTGAAGCCGTCGTGCGCTTATGCTGGCGCGGCGTTCGCCCCGTCAACCTGCCGGCGCCGGTGAAATACCTGCGCGCCGACGAGGGCGGGGTTTCCCACTTCAACTACCTGCGCGACAATGTCCTGCTAAGCTGGATGCATCTCCGGCTGATGCTGGGATTCCTGCTGCGTTTCCCTCTCTTGCTGTTAAGGCGCTTACACATTTTATGAAAAACCTGAACGACTCATCAACGCAGGCGGTGCATGCGCCGCATCCCCCTCTTGCCGATTACTACACCGATGAACAGGGGCGGCGCGGTTTTGTGGGCAAAATTTTCGACCGCACCGCGTCGGATTACGACCGCATCGATCGACTGCTGGCGTTCGGAAGTGGTCCCTGGTATCGCAACCAGGCGCTGCAACGGGCGGGACTGAAACCCGGCATGCGCATAGTCGACATTGGCGTCGGCACCGGTCTGGTGGCGCGCGAAGCGGTGAAACTGGTGGGTGATCCTGCGCTGGTGGTGGGCGTCGATCCCAGTGTGGGCATGATGTCGCAAGCCGATTTGCCCGGCGTGCAGCTCTTCGAAGGCCGTGCAGAATCCATTCCGTTTCCCGATGCCAGCTTCGATTTTCTCAGCATGGGGTATGCATTGCGCCATATCGGCGACCTGTCCGCCGCGTTCAACGAATTCAACCGCGTACTCAAGCCGGGTGGCCGCCTGTGCCTGCTCGAAATCACCAAGCCAGAAAAGGCCTGGAGCCGGCTCTTGCTCAAAAGCTACATGCGCGGGGTCGTTCCGGTGCTCGCCCGACTAGTCGGCAGCAGCGCCGAGTCGGCAAAATTGTGGCGTTATTACTGGGACACCATCGAAGCCTGCGTGCCGCCGAGCGGTGTGATTGATACGCTGACGGCTGCGGGCTTTAGTGGCGCGAAACGCCATATCGAAACGCGTGCGTTGTCGATTTTTGCAGAATATCAGGCGGTCAAACCGGATTAGACTTGAGCCGGATGTTCCGGGAGGCGGTGACCGACGCCAAGGGGAAAACACACAAATGCTATCCACTGCGCTGGGTCATGCCCCCCAGGTGTTTGCTAATATATGAATCAACACAACGCGGTTGAGTCTCTATTCGGTAAGGTAGCTGGAACGTTGTTTCGAGTAGGCGGATATCAACCTGATCGACCTTTTATCTGATAGGACGGACTGCCATGACCGGATATTCTGATTTAACGGCTTTATTCATTAATACCTCTCTGAACAAAACGCCGGATCAAAGTCACACCCGATTGTTGCTCGAGGCTTCGGGCGCAATCATGGCGACGCAGGGCGTTTCGGTGGAACATTTGCATCTCGCGGCACACCGCGTTCCTCCCGGCATATACCCCGACATGACCGAACATGGATGGGACGTCGACGACTGGCCGGACTTATGGGAGAAGGTCAAAGCGGCCGACATTCTCATTGTGGGGACGCCAATCTGGTTGGGCGAGGAAAGCTCGATCTGCCGCGTGCTGATTGAGCGCTTGTATGCGATGTCCTCGCTACTCAACGCCAAGGGACAGTCTATTTACTATGGCAAAGTCGGTGGCTGTGTCATTACCGGCAATGAAGATGGCATCAAACACGTCGCGATGACTTTGGGTTTCGCGCTCAACCATCTGGGTTACGCGATTCCGCCTCAGGCCGACTGCGGCTGGATTGGTGAAGCGGGACCCGGGCCGTCGTACGGCGATGAAAAGAAGGACGGGAGTCGGGTTGGCTTTGACAACGAGTTTACGCAGCGCAACGCGACGATCATGACTTGGAACTGCATACATTTCGCGCGAATGTTGAAGGACGCCGACGGTATACCCGGTATGGGAAACGATCGAAATGCTTGGAATAACGGGGAACGATTCGGTTTTAAAAATCCCGCAGGAAAGGTCGGCTAGCCGCTTACGATCTGAGGTGTCACATCCGGTCACCGACGACTAGGTTCGTGCAGTCCTACGCCGCGAAGCGCGGATGTCGGATAGCGCACAACATGCGACTGCGTTACTTTCAATAAGACAGCAGAAGATATTACTTAGGTCGGACGCACCTTCATTGGTCGGTCGTTTCAGGTTCGAACGGTCTGGAAACGCCTGTTCGCCAGGCGAAAGTAATGCGAGCTGTCGGTTCAGAGCAAAGTCACAGGCGTTTATTCTAAATCGCTTGGGCAGTCTGGACCTGTGCGGATGAAATGAGGCACTATGTCAGCGATACCCATGATGTCGCCGCGGGTGGAACAACGCAGCAGTCTGATCGAAACCTATCAACGCGTGCGCGCGCGCAGCGAAACGCTTTGTGCGCCGCTATCTGCGGAAGATTGCATGATTCAGACTGCTGCCGAGGCCAGCCCTGCCAAATGGCATCTGGCCCATACGAGTTGGTTTTTCGAGACTTTTTTGCTCAAAGCTTATCGTTCTGGATACCAGGAATATCACCCTGCTTATCCGTACCTGTTCAACTCCTATTACGAACAGCTCGGTGCTTTTCAACGGCGTGAAGGCCGCGGTTTTCTTTCTCGCCCGAGCATCGAGGACATCTACAGTTATCGCGCGTACGTTGACGAATGCATGATCGAGTTATTGCACGACGCAGACGAGACAGTTTGGCCCAGTGTTCGGGAACGTCTAGAGATCGGACTCAATCATGAGCAGCAACATCAGGAACTGATGTTGACTGACATCAAACTCAACTTTAGTGTAAATCCCTTGCGACCTGTTTATCGCGGTGATTTGCCGGATTTACCGCAACGTTTAGCGCCGGCGATTCACTGGCAGGAATTTTCCGGTGGCATTCAGCAGATCGGACATCCCGGCGAAGATTTTGCTTTCGACAACGAGAAGCCGCGTCATCGCGTTTATCTGAATCGTTTTTGCATTGCGTCGCGCCCCGTGACTAACCGCGAATATCTCGCATTTATGGAAGATGGTGGATATCAAAATCCCGCATTTTGGCTCTCGGACGGATGGGCGACGCTAAAACGGTTGAACTGGTCGTGCCCGTTGTTTTGGGAGCAGATCGAACAAGACTGGTTGCAGTTCACCCTCGCGGGTTTACGCCGTGTCGATCTCGATGCGCCGGTCTGCCATGTTAGCTACTACGAGGCTGAAGCCTACGCCGCATGGGCGGGTAAGCGTTTGCCGACCGAAGCTGAATGGGAAGTCGCGGCGGCGAGCGTTCCAGTGGTAGGCAATTTGTATGACGGTGGTTACCTGCAACCCGTCGCGGCGAATGCGGACGGGGGGGTGTTGCAGCTCTACGGCGACGTTTGGGAGCATACCGCGTCGTCGTACCGGCCGTATCCGGGTTTCAAACTTGCCCCCGGTGCGCTCGGGGAATACAACGGCAAATTCATGTCAGGCCAAATGGTGCTGCGTGGTGGCTCCTGCGTGACCCCCGCCGATCATATCCGCGCCAGTTACCGCAATTTTTTCTACCCGCATGAACGTTGGCAGTTTCAGGGATTCAGACTCGCAGACGACATTTCATGAAAACACTCGCCAATTTTCACTTCCACGACATGCAACCCGCACTGGACGATTTTCGCACCGCAGTTATTGCCGGCCTGAGCGAACAACGCAAATGTTTGTCTCCGAAGTTTTTTTACGACGAGCGCGGGTCGCAGTTATTCGATGCAATCACCGAAGTCCCCGAGTATTATCCGACGCGGACAGAAATCGCTTTACTGCATCGATACAAAGACGAAATGGCCGAGATGTTAGGTCGAGATGGTTTGTTGATTGAACTTGGCAGCGGCAGCGACGTCAAGATTCGAGTGTTGCTGGACGCGCTGCTACCGCGCGCGTATGCGCCGATCGACATTTCGCGCGCGCACTTGCACATGTCGGCCGGCGCAATTGCTAACGATCATCCGAAGCTTGCAGTTCATGCGGTCTGCGCCGACTACTCCAAACCGTTCGCGTTACCCGATTTCGATACTGCGTGGCATCGCGCGGCTTTTTTCCCAGGATCGAGCATCGGTAATTTTGATCCGCCACAGGCGCGTGAATTTCTCGGACGCGTCGCCAGTCTTCTCGGTCCAGATGGCAGACTGCTCATTGGCGTCGACCTCAAAAAAAACCCGACATGTCTTCACGCGGCATACAACGATCGCCAAGGCATCACCGCAGAATTCAACCTGAATCTCTTGACACGCATCAACCGCGAATTGGGCGGCGATTTCGAGATTGGCGCATTTCACCACGACGCGCGCTACAACGCAGAATTGGGCCGGGTCGAGATGCATATCGTTGCGACTTCTTCGCAACGCGTTCGAATAGACGGTAACCATTATGAGTTTCTGGCGGGAGAAAGTATCCACACCGAAAACTCATACAAATTCAGTGTGGAAGAGTTTCAGGCGCTCGCGGCGCAATCGGGATTGTGCAGCCTGCAAGTCTGGCAGGATGATGCCGCGCAATTCAGCGTGCACTGCCTCGGCGTAAACAATCAGTAATGCCCAATCGCTTGCGCCACCGCCGCGACCGCGGTATCGAGTTGCGGTTCGGTATTGTAAAAGTGGGGCGAAAGGCGTATTCCGTCGCCGCGATGCGCGCAAATTATGTTGCGAGCGAACAGGCGGCGATGCAGTTCGGCCGATTCGATGCCATGGTGGCGAAAAGTGACGATGCCCGCGTAACGCCCCAATCGTTGCGTCGTAAGCAGTTCGATATTGGGCAGCGTGCGCAATGCAGCCATCAAATAGCGGCTGTTTGAAAGTACGCGTTCTGCCACCACGTCCATCCCAACTTCGGCGAGCAGTTCGAGGCTTGCACTTAGGGCGTGAATACCCAGCATGTTTGGGCTGCCGCACTCGAAACGCCTTGAACTGTTCGCAATCCGCCACTCGCGCCGCGAGAAATCAAGATGGTCCTCAACCATGCGCCAGCCGAACTGCTTGAGTCGCAACTGGTCACGCACCGCTTCCCTGACGTAAAACAGCGCGCAAGCTTCCGGCGCAAGTAGCCACTTATGACCGTCTGCCATAACAAAATCGGCATCCGTCGCCTGGACATCCAACGGCAGCGCACCGAGACTTTGGATAGCGTCAACGCAAAACAAGACACCGCATTCGTGACACAAGCGACCCAATGTCGTCAGGTCAAGTCGTAATCCGCTCGCGTATTGCACCGAGCTGACGGACAGTAGCCGGGTACGTGCGTCGATGCAGTCCGCGAGCGCCTGTTCCGGCGAGGTGCCTTTGTTCAGATCGGCGTAGCGAACAGTGACGCCCTGATCCTGCAACGATTCCCATACGATGCGGTTGGATGGAAACTCCTGGTTACTGATCACGACGTTGTCGCCCGTTTTCCACGTCAGACCATACGCGACGACCGACAAGGCTTCGGACGTGTTTTTTAGCAGCGCGATATCGTCAGCGGAAGGGGCGTTGAGCAACGCGCGGCACTGTTCGCGCAACTCGGCTTCTTTTTCCTGCCAGACAGGATAGGCGCTCGCGCCGCGACGCATATTTTCTTCCGCAAAGCGCTGCACCGCATTCGCGGTTCGGCGCGGCCACGGAGATACCGCTGCGTGGTTAAGATAGAGTACGTCGGAATCGAGCGGGAATTCGTCGCCGAAGAAGCGATCAGTCTTATCGATATCTTTCATGGCTTACGGTCCAGAATCAACGGCGGAGGGATGTCAGGGTCATTGAAATATTCCATAGATGCATTGTCCCGGAACAGTACAACCTACCCGAATCGGTGACAACTACGAGTCTTTTCCAACAGGGTATGAGTCTGACCTGTTGTGTGTATTTCCATCGAGGAATGAGTCAGATGGCTAAGGCAAGGATCGATCATCCAGAGCATGGTGATCGATATGAACGAAACGAAACTGACGATGCTGGCGCAGCTGCGAGACTTTCTTGCAGGCCCGGGCGAGATCGAATTTCAACCAGGACCGGACGGCAAACGTTATGCCGATATTGCTGATGTGCTGTGACGGTTCCCATATGCCCGACTCAAACGGGCCGACAAGGGTGTGGTGCTGCACTGTCCGGCACGAACCACCGGCTACTCCCATCAGAAATTGACGCGGTTGGTTGCCCAATTTCGTGCCTCTCGGCAGATCAAGAAACGGTAATGTAGGAGAAGCTCTGGGTAGAGGTCACCACGTCGCGTTCCCGTCATTTCAACGACAACGGTCTGGCCGAAACCAAGAATGGCGCCACCCTCCGCAAGCACTTTGGCTACGACCTGATTCCTCAGCAGGTCGCGACCGAGGCCAATGCCTTCTGTCGGGATGCGCTCAATCCGTATCTGCGCTTCCACCGGCCTTACTGTTCCCGGAGGCGGTGACCGACGCCAAGGGGAAAACACACAAACGCTATCCACTGCGCTTGGTCATGTCCCCGTTCGAGAAATTGAAATCCAATCCGAGTGCCGCCTTATTCCTGAGGTCCAAGATCACCTTGGAGTCACTAAAGCAAACAACCAAACTGATGACAGACAATAACGCCGCCAAACAGCTCAATCAAATCAGAAAGCAACGCTTCCTTTGCATTCACAACCGATCCAAAGCCGCTGCCTGAAGGCTCTAACAACCCCTTCGTTCAGACTCAACCCGGATTGGAATTGGCTGGGTAGGACGCGTCAAGTATTGGGGGTTGCGCGACTAGTGCCGCTCTGGGAGGGCCACGCCGATCTTTGGCAGCCATGCGCGCAACCCCGGCGTGGTGATCACCGTGCTGAAAATCGCCATCAGCACCAGCATGGTGAACACCTGTTGCGAGATGACGCCAAGATCGTAGCCGATGTTGATGACAATCAACTCCATCAGCGCGCGTGTGTTCATCATGATGCCGAGCAATTTGCCTTCATGGTGCGACATGCCGGCCCAGCGCGCAGCAAGATAGCTGGCGCCGAACTTGCCGAGTGTCGCCAGCGCAATCAGGAGCACACACCAGCCCCATGCCGCGGCTGAATCCAGGCTGCCGATATGCGTGCGCAGGCCGGTGAAGGTGAAAAAAATCGGCAGGAAAAAGACCATGACGAAGTGGCCGATGCGTTCTTTCCAGGCGTCGACGAGTGCGTGTTCGTCGTGCAGGATCACGCCCATCATGAAGCCGCCAAAAATGGCGAAAATGCCGATCTGATACGTGGTCATCGCCGAGATGAATATGGCCGCCAGCAGGATACCGAGCAGGTTGTGGGTGAGCCTGCCGCGACCTGCTTTCTCGCCTATCGGCACGGCGCCAGCCTGGCTTCGGTGAATGATCCACTTCATCAGCGGGCGCACGACTAACCACCAGACCGCAAAAAACCCCGCGACCAGCACCACTTTGCTGGCAAACGCGGCGGCACTGAACTGGGCGAGGGTCAGCGTGGTGACCAGCGCGAGCAGCAGCCAACCGATGACGTCGTTGATCGCAGCGGCGCTGATGGCGATGACGCCGATGGGCAGACGGGTGATTTTGAACTCGATCATCATGCGGCCGAGGATAGGCAGAGCGGTGATGGAGAACGCGGTGGCGATAAACAGAGCGGTGGCGAGCGGGTCGATACCGGGCGAAAGCACTGGTGCCGTCCAATACCCAAATCCAAATCCCAGCACGAACGGCGCCACCATGCCTGCCGCTGCGATGTAGGCGACGGCACGACGATTGTGGTGGTCGGTCAGATGCGAGAAATCGAACTCCAGGCCGATCTGGAACATCAACAGGATCAGGCCGATCTGCGACAGCATCTGCATCGGCGCGGGGGGCGTCGAGTGAAAAACGGTTTGAAACAGATCGGGGGCTAACAGGCCAAACAGCGATGGCCCCAGCAAAATGCCGACAATGATTTCGCCCACCGCTGGCGACTGGCCGACGCGCTGCGCAAGCAACCCACCCAGTCGAGCGGCCAGCACGATCACCGTCAGCTGCAACAGGGTAAAAAACAGCATGACCTCGGCCTGATGCACGGCGAGCGACTGCACGGGCGTGGCGGACATCAGATCATGCCGCCGTTGACCGAAATGATTTGACCGCTGATGTAGCCGGCCTGCTCCGAAGCCAGAAAGCCGACCAGATCCGCCACCTCTTCAGGCCGCCCGGCGCGTTTCATCGGCACCATGTTCGCGATGGCCTTGGCGTCAAACACGCCATCGATCATGTCGGTCTGAATGATGCCCGGTGCTACCGCGTTGACCGTGACACCCCGGCTCGCCATTTCGAGCGAGAGCGTTTTGGTTGCGGCGTGCAAGGCACCCTTGGCGGCAGCGTAGTTGGTCTGCCCGCGGTTGCCGGTGATGCCGGCGATGGAGGTGATGTTGATGATGCGGCCCCAGCGGCTGCGGATCATCGACAACGACAGCGGTTGGGTTACGTTGAAAAAGCCGTTTAAAGAGACGTCCAGCACCGTGTGCCATTGTGCGGCGCTCATGCCGGGAAAAACGGCATCGTCGTGGATGCCCGCGTTGTTCACCAGCACCTGAATCGGGCTGTCTGCAGTCAAGGCTTCCAATGCAATCCGGCAGGCTTCGGCATCCGTGATATTGAAGGCGATGGCTTCGGCCTGGCCACCACTTGCCCGGATGTCTTGAACGAGCGCCTGTGCCCTGGTCAGGTTGGTGTTGGCATGGATGATTACTGCGTACCCATCGGCAGCGAGTCGACGACATATCGCGGAACCGATGCCGCCACTGCCCCCGGTAACCAGCGCGCGTTTCATAGGGGGTTCCTTGATTGGTCGGTTTTCAGTTTTTCGGCATTGAGCACGACTGTCGCGCGGCCGGTCAGCAAATCGCGACCCGCGGAGCTAACGCGAAAACCATACAAAATGAGGTTGTCGTCACCCGACAGACGCTCGGCTTCGATCTCCAGATCGGTAAGGATGTCATCCAGTCGCGTCACCCGACACTCAACACTGCGCACACTGGCCAGGTAGCCGGCGCCAGGCGAGCAGTCACTGACGGCCAGCAGCGCACCGTGGGCCGCCATGGCCTGTGCCGCATATTCAATGCCGCAGGCCACGCCCAGGCGGCCATGCGCACGTAGCGGATTGTCATTGTGGCGATGACTGTTGGCGGTGCAGCAGATGTGTTGGGCATCCCAGTTCGTGACGACATCGAGCAGGCACATGCTGCCCTGATGCGGGATGTGGGCCAGCAGCCAGGCACGGTCTAATTGCATGGTTCGATGTTGACCGCCAAGCGGAGCGGTTCGAGATAGTCGAGTACGACTTCGCTGGCTTGCTTGCCTGCCAAAGCCTGCAGCACCGGCAGCCCGCGTGCCGCTGGAATCGCGCGGCGCAGTGCTTCGAGTGCGTTGTCATCCAGTGCATTCGGCGCTGCGTCGGTCAGGCTGATCTGAATCCGCGCCAACGATAGCGCACTTTTCTGTGGCGTCAGCGCCAAGGCAATCCCCATGGCACTGGGCAGGGGGCGATTGGCATTCAGCGGTTCGGGGTAAGGCGAATCGTAGGCAATCAGCAGGGCGGAACTGCCCTCGACGGTGACCTGGGTCAGTGCCTCCAACAGGCCGGCGCTGAAACAGCCGTCATAGACGCACAGCACGGTGGCCGGCGCCATCGCGCCGGAGGCGATGCCCCAGTAACCGGCCGGCGCGTTATGCACTGAATTGTGAAAGCGGGTCGGCGAAATATGTCGGTCCTCGGAAGCCAGCACTGCGCAGATGGCATCGCAGTTGTCACCGTCGGCGCCCGAAGACGCAAACACCGTGGAGAGCTGGCGGGCATCGAGCTGGCCCATGGCGATGGCTTCTTGTGCCACTGCCAGCGCCACCTTGACCGACACACCCGCGCGCCGCCGCTCGGCTGGAGGCAAGCCCTGCGGTGGGGGAGCCGTCATCGGGCTGGGAACGTAAGGGGCATTGCCAGTCAGCACGCTTTGGGCGCTGGGCCAATCCCGCAAGCCGGGTCCGAGTAGGCCGACGCCCTCAATCCAGGCGGTCAATATCGTGTTGGGTAGCGTCATCTCAACCGGCCCGCCCTAGAACGAGGCTGCAATTGGTGCCGCCAAAGCCGAAAGAATTGCTCAACACGCGTTGCGGAGCAGCGTCACGGTTGGCGTTGAGATACTGGATGGGAATGCTGGGATCGATGTTGAGGGTATTGATACCCCCCGGCAGAAAGCCCTGCTGCAGTGCCAGCGCACCGATGATCGCTTCAAGTCCGCCGGCCGCGCCCAGGGTGTGGCCGGTGGCGCCTTTGGTGGAGCTGCAGGGTACGCGATCGCCGAACAGCGTGGCCACAGCTTTGCCTTCTGCTGCATCATTGCTGGGCGTCGCGGTGCCGTGCAGGTTGATGTAATCGATTGCATCGACCTGCAAGCCAGCCGCCTTCAGCGCTGCCGCCATGGCCATCTGGGCGCCTAAGCCATCCGGATGCGGTGAGGACATATGGTAGGCATCGCTGGATTCGCCCGCGCCGAGGAGCAGCACCGCATCGGAATCGAGATCACCGGATGGCCGCTCAAGCAAGATGAATGCGGCGGCTTCGCCGATGGAGATGCCGCCGCGGTCCACATCGAACGGCTGGCATGGCGTGGCTGACAGCAGTTCCAGCGAGTTGAACCCGTACAACGTGGTCAGGCATAGCGAGTCGACGCCGCCGACGATGGCCGCGTCGATCAACCCGGCTTCCATCATGCGTGCCGCCGATGCGAACACCTTGGCGCTGGACGAACAGGCGGTCGAGACCACGGCGGCCGGGCCTTCCAGTTTGAAGACGTTGCGTACGAAGTCGGCAACTGAATAGGCATTGTGGGTGGTGCGATAGTTGAAATCACGGGGGAGCGCACCGGTCACCGGATCGCGTTGGCGATACGCCTGCTCGGACTGCAGGACCCCAGCCGTGCTGGTACCAAGCAATACGGCTACGCGCCGCCGGCCATGGCGACCGATCGCGGCTTCCACCGCTGCCATGAAGCCATCCTGACGCAAGCCCAGCAAAGCGAGCCGGTTGTTGCGGCAGTCAAAGTCGGCCAGGTGCGCGGGAAGCTGCACGCTATCCACCCCCGCAACCTCCCCCACAAATGTGTTGAGGTCGACCGTATCGAACGCGCACGGCGTCAGCCCGCCGCGCTGTTGACGCAGTGCAGCGTGAGTGGGTTCAAGACCGCAACCGATGGCACTGGTTGCGGTGAAGTGAGAAAGCCAGAGCGTATTCAAGCAGTCAACCTATCCAGATGTAGAACGTTTGCAATCGATTTCACAGGCGGGATTCCTTCAAGTTCGGTCGGGCGTTCGCGCGATGTCTGCATACTGACGCAATGGCAACCAGGCCGCCACGCCCCCCAGCACCATCCCGCCCCACACGTCGACCGCCACATGCTGGCGGGTGGCGAGGGTGGAATAAATGATACCGATACACCACAGCCAGTTAAATAGCTGAATCCACCGTGGTGCGCCGTATCGACGCAGCAGGTTATTCAACCATATCCCGGAAAAAAAGGCCGTGGCAACATGCAGCGATGGGAAGGCATTGCCTGCGGCATCGACGTTCTTGAGGAAATCCACGCCAGGATAGAGGGTCCAGTCAATATTGGCTGCAGGGACGGCGGTGGGCCAGAAGAAAAAAACAAACAGCCCCACCAGGCAGGTTGTGCTCATTGCCATGCCATATCGATAGAGTTCGGACCGCGCCGCGATCAGGGCCGGGGGCAGCGAAACATACACCCACAATGAGGCATACAGCGACATGGCCTGCGGCTGAAAACTGATCACCTGATCCAGCCAGGTCAGGGGCATCACCGTGGTGGGGTAGACCGGGTTTTTGAGCACGTAGAAATACGCGCCGAAAAAAAAAGCGATAAAAAGCGGCGTGCCGATTCCTTTGAGCAGCTTGTGCTGGGTGAGCGCTGCTGCGATCAGTCGATACCAGGGCGTTGGCTGACTGTTTTTCAAGATGGGCCTGATTTTAAAGTGAGCGCTCCGGGGCGCGACCGCACTTGGTGTCGTGAATCAGAAATATCGCAACATGAAACGGCGTCTTTTACCCGACAGCCTGACGGCTTGGGCACACGTTCCGCATGCCTGCGTTGCTCGTCGTTGCCATAGAGCCAGCTATGTCGCCTCCTCGCGCCTTGCCTTGCGGAGCGTGGTTGTTGCCGACTTGTCGGCTTTACAACCACGGCCTGCCCTTTATGCCCTCCAGGGTGCTTGCGGGTGAAAAAATCCATCCGTTTCATTATGTTGCCCTATTTCTGATTCACGACACTAGCCATGCGTTGTGTGACGGTCATGAGTGGGCATTGCGCAAGCTGACAAAGTTCAATCCAGCGGCAGCGGCTGATTCCAGCACGGCTGGCAGTACCTCAAGAATAACCGGAACACCTTGGGGTGTCCGGGCTGCATTGCCATCGTGCATCAACAGGATCGCGCCCGCCCGCAGCCCATGCAATAACGCATGCTTGACCCGCTCGGCATCACCGATCCGGGTGTCAAACCCCCGTGCCGACCAGCTGGCGAGGGTTAAACCAAGCCGTGTCAGCACGAGGTCAAGAAAAGGATTACGCAAGCCGGCAGGGGCACGAAAAAACGTTGGGCGTTGACCGGTGATCTGGCTGAGCGTGTGTTGCGCGGCTTCCAGTTCACGCCTGAAACCTCGCGGACCCAGCATTGAAAAAGTGTGGTTGTGGTTTTGGCTATGGTTTTCCACGGCATGGCCCCGGCGGACGATTTCCCGGCATACCTCCGGGTAGCGCGCTGCTTTTTCACCGACACAAAAGAACGTGGCTTGTGCACCATGTCGATCCAGAATGTCCAGCACTTGCGGCGTCACCAAGGGGTCGGGACCATCGTCGATAGTCAGCGCAATTTCATTTCGCGCCGTGGCGGCGGCGGGGAGCCGCGTCCAGTTGGGTCCCAGCCAGGTGCTGCGCGGCCACAGTCCAACGGCAGTCAGCACCAGGTGATTGACGATCACGGCGCCCAGCGCCCAACGCCAGTGCGCCGGTGCGGCAAACACGGCCAGCAACGCCAGCCCATGCAGCACGAAGGACATGCGGATCAGCAGGGTGGGGTGCCAGGCCGTATTAAACATTAGGTTGGCTAACATTGGATGGGCCAGCATCAGATTGCCGGGCAAAGATGGCCGCGTAAATCAAGGCCAGGATGACGCCCGGTGCGACGGTCACGCCCATCGCCTGCAAAATGGATACGTTGGAAAACGCCAGCAGGCCAAAACCGGCGACGGTGGTGAGATTGGCAAACAGCATCGAGGCCAGCGTGCGCGGCAGGATGGGGGTGTGCGGATCGGGCCGATCAAAGAACAGGGCGTAATTGGAGCCGACTGCGACCACCAGCAACAAGCCCACCAAATGCAAAATGATCAATTGCTGGCCCAACAGGCTTAATCCCGCCGTGACAGTGATGACCGCCGCGGCCAGCGGTGCGATGATGCGCAGCACGCGCAGGGGCGAGCGAAACACCAGCAGCAGCAAGCCGATAATGGCCACCAGCCCGCCGAGCGACAGCCCGATGGCTTCATTCAAATAGCCGGAATACAAGCGATTCGACTCGGCTTTCATGTCCACAAACAGCACCTCGGGCATGCCGTTCAATGCAGCACGAAGGTGGTCGGCGTTGATGTCGACGCCCTCAGGTGCGGTCAGGGGCAACAAGGCACGCCATTGCTGTTTTTGCTGAATCAACAAGGCATCGACCGCCATTGCCATTGAGGTCTGCTGCAGGTTGGCTGCCTTCAGCAAGGGTTGGCTATGCACGGCGGTGGCATCGTCCAGAAACGGCGTAAACAGGTCTGCGCGCACGGGTAGACCTTGAACGGCCTGCGTCAGCCGTGTTTCCAGAGCGGGGCGATTGGGCAGGCTGGCCTGGCGGGCGCGCTGCATGGCGATGCTGGGAAGATAACGGCTGGGGCTCTCGAACCCGGCAAGTTCGCCTTGCTCGACCAGGGTTTGCAGTCGCGTGG
>JAAFGW010000034.1 GCA_010365175.1 Sulfuriferula multivorans
TGCACGGATTCCGGCAGGCGCGTTTTCTTTCCACTCTCGATCCTGCTGTTCATTGACGTGCTCGCAAGAACGCGTGACTTTCTGGAGCTTGGTTTTACTGTGCTTTGGTACGGCGATTGGGTTTGCGGTTCAAGGTTATTGGCTGGTCTTGCCATTCGCGGGCCTGGAAATTGGCTTGTTGGCGTGGGCGCTGGAATCCCTGCGCAACCGAGAGAATAATTATGAAATCCTGACCATCGAAGGCGATTCGGTGGTACTGGAGTGGCGGATAGGACAACATAGCGGTCGCCGTGAACTGAATCGTCAATGGGTTCACGTGCAATGTGACTGTTCCACGCCCGGCAGAAATTGCCACCTCTGTGTGATATCGCATGGTTCGGGAACGGAAGTCGGTCATTATCTGAGCGACGAGGCGCGGCTGAAACTGGCCGCCACCCTGAAAAACAAATTGCAGGGTTAGCTAAGCACAGCAAGTTGTAGCGTAATTGCAGGACACGCTACATCGAAAACGAATAACAGGGACGAGAGGACGGGGACGCAATGAAGAGCATGTGGAAACAAGCAGGAGTGGTGGGCGCGGCAATACTGGCGGCCAGTCAGTCAGCGTTGGCAGAGTATGGATATAACCTGCAAGTCCCAGCCAGCAAGGTAGCGCAAGATGTTTTCCAGCTACACAACTTCATCATGTTGGTGTGTCTGGGAATTTTTGTCGTGGTGTTCGGCGCGATGTTTTATTCGCTACTCAAGCATCGCAAGTCTGTAGGTCACAAGGCTGCCAATTTCCACGAAAACACGACGGTCGAGTTGGTTTGGACGGTCATCCCGTTCATCGTCCTGATGGGTATGGCCTATCCTGCCGCCAAGGTGGTGATAGACATGAAGGACACGTCGAATCCTGACATGACGATCAAGATCACCGGCTACCAGTGGAAGTGGGGCTACGACTATCTCAACGATGATGTCAGTTTCTACAGCACCCTTTCAACCCCACGTGAACAGATCACCGGTGCTGCAGCCAAGGGCGAACACTACCTGCTCGAAGTCGATGAGCCGATGGTCGTGCCCATTGGCAAGCGCGTGCGCCTGCTGATCACCGCGAACGATGTGCTTCATGCCTGGTGGGTGCCTGCGCTGGGCGCCAAGCAGGACGCGATTCCAGGTTTTATCCGTGACATCTGGTTCAAAGCGGACAAGATCGGGACCTTTCGCGGTCAATGCGTGGAGCTATGTGGCAAGGACCACGGCTTTATGCCCATCGTGGTTGAGGTGGTCTCTGAAGAAGACTACAAGGCTTGGGTCGCCAAGAAGAAAGGTGGCGCACAAGTCGCCGCAGCCGATAACACCAAAACCTTCGATACGGCTGAATTGATATCACGCGGCGAAAAAGTCTATCAGGCCAACTGTGCGGCCTGTCACCAGGCCAACGGCATGGGCCTGCCAGGCGCATTCCCGGCAATTAGTGGTTCGGCGATTGCGACCGGTCCGATCGATGCGCATATCAATATCATCCTCAACGGCAAGCCGGGTACGGCGATGGCTGCATTTGCCAGCCAGCTGTCGGATGCGGATATTGCAGCGGTGGTGACGTATCAGCGCAATGCATGGGATAACAAAATGGGCGACGCAGCACAGCCGGCAGCAATCGCATCAGCGCGTGGAGGCGCAGCCGAAGCTGCCGCCCCCGCCGCGCAATAAATAAACGAGAGGAGAGCACAGTCATGTCTGATGCAGCACACGCCCACGACGACCACGGACACCACGCGCATCCCACCGGGATCATGCGCTGGCTGACCACCACCAACCACAAGGATATCGGTTCACTTTATCTTTTCTTTGCGCTCTTCATGCTGTTCGTGGCGGGCTCAATGGCGCTTTTGATTCGCGCCGAATTGTTCCAGCCTGGCCTGCAGTTGGTGCATCCTGATTTCTTCAATCAGCTCACTACCATGCACGGACTGATCATGATTTTTGGCGTGATCATGCCGGCTTTCTCGGGCTTCGCGAACTGGCAGGTGCCATTGATGCTGGGTGCGCCTGATATGGCGTTCCCACGCATGAATAACTGGGCATTCTGGCTTCTACCTGTGGCTGGGTTCTTCCTGTTGGTGTCATTCTGGTTGCCAGGCGGCGCGGTTGCGGGGGGGTGGACGATGTATCCGCCACTCTTCATCCAGGGCGGAATCTCGTATGACCTGACGATCCTGGCCGTGCACATCATGGGCCTGTCGTCGATCATGGGATCGATCAACATCATCACCACCATTCTCAATATGCGTGCGCCTGGCCTCACGCTGATGAAGATGCCGTTGTTTGTTTGGACCTGGTTGATTACGGCCTATCTGCTGATCGCCACCATGCCAGTGCTGGCAGGTGCGGTGACCATGCTGCTGACAGACCGCAACTTCGGCACGCACTTCTTTAACGCGGCAGGTGGCGGCGATCCGGTGATGTTCCAACACATTTTCTGGTTCTTTGCTCACCCCGAGGTCTACATCCTGATTCTGCCGGCTTTCGGTATTGTCTCGCAGGTGATTCCGACCTTTGCGCGCAAGCCGTTGTTTGGCTATGCCTCGATGGTCTACGCTACGGCGTCGATCGCCGTGCTGTCCTTCATCGTATGGGCACACCACATGTTCACGGTGGGCATGCCCGTTACAGCACAGTTGTTCTTCATGTTCTCGACCATGCTGATCGCGGTGCCGACCGGGGTGAAAGTGTTTAACTGGGTGGCCACGATGTGGAAAGGCTCGATGACGTTCGAAACTCCCATGCTGTTCGCCATTGCCTTTGTTTGCCTGTTCACGATTGGCGGCTTCTCGGGTCTGGTACTGGCGATTGCGCCGGTCGACATCCAGTTGCACGACACTTATTACGTGGTGGCGCACTTCCACTACGTGCTGGTATCGGGTGCCCTGTTCGCGATTTTCGCCGGCCTCTACTACTGGCTGCCGAAGTGGACCGGCCACATGTACAACGAGACGCTCGGCAAATGGCACTTCTGGTTGTCGGTCATCGGCATGAACATTGTGTTCTTCCCGATGCACTTCCTGGGTCTGGCCGGCATGCCGCGTCGAATTCCAGACTACGCACTTCAGTTCACCGAGTTCAACCAGATTGCAACCGTAGGCGCATTCATCTTCGGCTTCAGCCAGTTGATCTTGCTGACAGTGGTGTTGAAGGCCATCAAAGGTGGCGAGAAGGCGACGACCCAGGTTTGGGAGGGTGCAGAAGGTCTGGAGTGGACGGTTCCGTCACCCGCGCCTTATCACACCTTTGAAACTGCGCCAGTTGTGAAATGAGCGGAAACGTGGACGTGATGCCAAACAAGCAAAGCAAGTCCAAATATCGCACGGCAATCCTGCTGGCGGTATTTGCCGTGGGGCTGTTTTTATTCACCTTGTATTCTGGTCTGAAATAAAGCATGGCGATAGGTAACACCACCACGCTGACCAAGCTCCTTGTTGTGGCATTGGGGATGTTCGGGTTTGGTTTTGCCTTGGTGCCGTTCTATTACAAAATTTGCGAAGTTACGGGTATTAATTCAGGTGACGAGCAAACCTTGGTTAAAAACACTCAGGTTGATACCAGTCGTTGGGTCACACTTGAGTTTGACGCGAACACCAATGCAGGTTTGCCTTGGCAGTTCAAGCCTAAGCAGCGCATGCTTAAAGTACATCCGGGGCAATTGGTGCAAGTAGAGTATGAAGTGGTCAACAACAGCGATCAGGCGATTGTGGGACAGGCAGTTCCGAGCTACGGTCCGAGACGTGCAGCAGAATTTTTCAAGAAAATTGAATGCTTTTGCTTTACGCCACAAACCCTGGCAGCAGGCGAACGGCGTCGTATGCCTGTACTTTTTGTGCTGGATCCCGCTATGGATAAAGACGTGAATACCGTGACCTTGTCGTATACGTTTTTCGACACGGGAATAAAGGCGAAGAAAACGGAATTGCCTCAAGTACGACCGCATGGCTGAAAAAAGTAATTTAAAAGCCGCCCTCGCAGTTTTCTGGAGTTTTTTGGGTGTACGTAAACGGCGTGATTACGACAGCGATGCTCAAGATTTAACCCCTGCACAGGTCGTCATTGCAGGGCTGATTGGTGGTGTGACGTTTATTCTAACCATGCTGCTGGTTGTGTATTTGGTGCTGAAGTTTGTGAAATAGATAATCAATGTATAGGGAAAAGGGGAAAACATGAGCTTGGCACAAACGGATAAGTATTTCCTGCCTCAACCTTCGCTCTGGCCGATCATCGGTTCGGCCGCGTTGTTTCTGATGGCAGTTGGCGGTGTGATGGTCATGCGCGAGATTGACCACGGCGGTTGGATACTCCTTGCGGGATTGGGCGTCATGATTTTCATGATGATCGGCTGGTTTAGCGAAGTGATTCGTGACAGCGAAGCCGGCCGTTTTAACAGGCAGGTAGATTCATCATTCCGTTGGTCGATGAGCTGGTTCATCTTTTCTGAAGTGATGTTTTTCGCAGCCTTTTTCGGTGCATTGTTTTACACGCGAATGCTCTCGGTCCCCTGGTTAGGCGAGTCTGATACGATGGAACAGCTATGGCCTGCTTTTAAAGCGACCTGGCCGACTGCGGGCCCTGGCCTGACGGCCGATGGCTTTCAGTTCACTCCGATGGGCGCGTGGGGTTTGCCCGCAATCAATACGCTATTGCTGTTGACCTCTGGCGTAACGGTGACCTGGGCGCATTGGGGGCTGAAGAAAAGTAACCGTAGCCAGTTAATACTCGGATTGGCCATGACAGTGGCCTTGGGCGTTACGTTCATTGGGTTGCAAGCCTATGAATATCACCATGCCTATACCGAAATGGGCCTTACCCTGGGCGCGGGTGTCTATGGTGCAACTTTCTTCATGTTGACAGGATTTCACGGCTTTCACGTTTTGGTGGGTACGATCATGCTGATCGTCATGCTGCTGCGTTCGATTGCAGGCCACTTCACCGCTGAGCATCATTTCGCCTTTGAGGCCGTCTCGTGGTATTGGCACTTTGTCGATGTGGTTTGGGTATTGTTGTTTATCCTGGTTTACTGGTTGATCTAAGTAATCGGAATGAGCCCGTCCGGGATCATGTATTTGTGACCCCGGCACAACAAAAAGCCGCGTCTAGCGCGGCTTTTTGTTGTGATGCGTATTGGGTTAGCGTAGTCCGGTTTGTGGGATGATTCCCAGGTAATACCCACCCATCAGCAGAATAAACAAGGTGAGGGAAAGGCCTACTCGCACTGTCAGCATTTTGACGGCGCGATCGGACTGGCCCTTGTCCTTGATGAGATAGTAGAGGGCGCTGGCAAGGCTGGCGAGAATGAAGACGATGAAAAGCAGGGCAAGAATGCGCATGAAAGTGATCGCTCGGCAAAATTCCAGTCTAACCGGATTGCGGTAAGCATGCACTTGCTGAACTTGAAATGGGGCAGGTGGGGATTTGCCCCGACCTTATGGCCAACGCTCGCGGCGCTGTTTTTCTTTGTGCTGACCTTTTGGTTGGGAAATTGGCAAAGCGATCGCGCCGAATTCAAGAGTGCGCTGCAGAAACGCTACGATATGGCGCTGCAAGATGCTGTCATTCATATGGGCAACGTGATGTTTGATCGCGACAGCCTGTTGTACCGTCGCGTGGAAGTGAAGGGTACGTTCGATGATGCCCATTCCATCTTGCTGGATAACCGGGTTCATAACGGTGTGGCGGGTTATCACGTGCTGACGCCGCTTAAAATCCAAGGCAGTCAGTTTGCCATTCTGGTTAATCGAGGCTGGGTAGCCACGGGCAGTAGCCGTGATCAGCTTCCACGGACGGACGCGCCTCAAGGGGTAATCAAGCTGGTTGGTGTGGCGACGGATCCGCATAGCCGATATGTCGAATTGATGCACGGCACATCGCAAGGCCGAGTTTGGCAAAATCTGGATTTTGAGCGCTATGCATCAAGCTACGGGACAAGCCTGCAACCGGTTTTGTTGCTCCAAACCAATCGGATGGACGATGGGCTGGTGCGGGAATGGCCACGACCCGATACCGGAGTGAGTATGCATGTCAGCTATGCTATCCAGTGGTACAGTCTCGCGACGACGCTGGCAGTATTGTGGTTGGTGTTGAATGTGAAACGTCATCGTGAAGATGACAGGTGATGAGTTAGGTGTCGGGAATTATCTAAAGTATGAAATTGACTTCGCGCGGTAAATTGTTGATGTTGATCGGCGTGTTTTTAGTGCCGGTTGTTGCAGCTTATGTGGCTTATTTTGGGTGGCGGCCAGCCGGTCATACCAATTATGGGGAATTATTCAAGGCAACGCCCTTGCAGCAAACGCAGGGAGTCATGCTGGATGGTCAGCCTTTTACTCTGGATGCCCTGCAAGGCAAATGGGTGATGGTTCATGTGGGTCCTGCACAATGCGATGCAGGCTGCGCGCAGCAACTGTATTTGATGCGGCAAACGCGGATTACTCAGGGCAAGGACCAATCGCGGATCGAGCGACTATGGGTGTTGACTGATGCTGCCGCGCCGAATGGCGCTCTTTTGCAGGAACACCCCGGCTTACACGTGTGGCGTCCTGAAAACCCGGCATTTATTGATCAGTTTCCAGCCAGCCTTAATCGCGCGGGCCACATCTATCTGATTGATCCTTTGGGTAATCTCATGCTCCGGTTTCCCGAGAGCCCCGACCCAAGAGGCATGATGAAAGACCTCAAGTTGTTGCTCAAGGCCTCCCAGGTCGGCTGACATGACGACGTATCGCAATCTTATTTTAGTGGCACTCATCCTGACTTTCGGAGTGGTCAGTTTGGGCGCTTACGTCCGGCTTTCCGATGCGGGACTGGGATGTCCTGACTGGCCGGGATGCTATGGAAGCATCACGCCGCATCTGGCTGCAGAGTCAATCAATGCTGAGTTGGCAGTTCGTCCTGATGGACCTGTATCACACGCCAAGGCATGGAAGGAAATGATCCATCGGTATTTTGCCGGGTCGTTGGGGCTGCTGATTCTGACTATCGTGATGCTGGCTTGGCGTAACCGGCGCGAGACAAGTGCTGGCATGGGGTTGCCAGTACTATTGCTGGGGTTGATCGTGTTCCAGGCGTTGTTGGGCATGTGGACGGTAACCAAATTGCTGAAGCCGTTGATTGTCAGCGCCCATCTGCTTGGCGGGATGGCAACGCTTTCTTTGCTTTTGTGGTTGTGGTTAAAAGAGCGGAACCGTAATGCTCACGCCTATTACGCGCGCGTTGATCACCTGCGTTTTGGCGCATTGCTGGGTTTGATTCTGGTCGTGGTGCAGATCGTACTAGGCGGATGGGTGAGTACTAACTACGCTGCACTGGCATGCACAGACTTCCCAATGTGCCAAGCAGCATGGGTGCCGGTCATGAATTTCGAACATGCCTTTACCCTGCACCGCGAACTGGGTGAGACGGCATCGGGTGAGTTGTTGCCGTTGACCGCATTAACGGCTATCCATTGGGTCCATCGGCTCATGGCATTGATTGTGACAGTGTATTTGGCCTGGTTGGCGCTGCGTCTTTTTCGTACGCCAGGATATGCGGGTATGGGCCTGATGATCTGTATGGCCCTGGCGTTGCAGGTTACGCTTGGCATCAGCAATGTGTTGCTGAGTTTGCCGCTGGCACTGGCGGTGGCGCATAACGCGGGTGCCGCACTTTTACTATCGAGCCTGGTGATGTTGAACCATCGGGTTCGCAGGAGGTAAGTATGGAATCTTTGTTGATTCAGGGGGCAGCCTGTCGTTGCCAGCAGTTTTTAGCCCTGTGCAAGTTACGCGTGGTCAGCCTGATTGTATTCACGGCCGTGATCGGTATGTTTCTGGCGGTGCCCGGTATGCCAGGCTGGAATGCTTTATGGGCAGGCACGCTCGGCATCGCGCTGGTTGCGGGTGCGGCGGCGGCGTTCAATTGTCTGGTGGAGCAGAAAATCGATGCGGTCATGGCCAGAACGCGTGCGCGTCCGTTACCGCGCGGCGAATTGAGTAACACCCAAACATTGGTTTTCTCCGGCGTGGTGGGAGGCGTGGGCCTGTTCTTGCTGAATTATTTTGTCAATCCGCTCACCATGTGGCTCACTCTGGCCACATTTGTCGGTTATGCCGTGATTTACACGATCATTCTGAAACCGGCCACCCCGCAAAATATAGTGATAGGCGGTGCCTCCGGTGCGATGCCGCCGGTGTTGGGCTGGGTCGCTGCAACAGGTGAAATCCACCATGATGCCTTGCTGTTATTCCTGATTATCTTCGCCTGGACGCCCCCGCATTTCTGGGCGCTGGCCCTATATCGGCGCGAAGAATATGCCAAGGCCGGCCTGCCGATGTTGCCGGTGACGCATGGCGAAGCGTATACACGGTTGCATGTCCTGCTCTACACCTTGTTATTGTTTGCGGTAACCATGTTGCCTGTCGCCACGGGGATGGGGGGCTGGATTTATTTGATCGGCGCTGTGGTGCTGGGCGGACGGTTTATTCATTACGGCTGGCGCTTATACCGCAAGTACAGCGATGAGTTGGCGAAAGAGACTTTCCGCTTTTCCATCTGGCACTTGAGTTTATTGTTCGCCGTCATGCTGATCGATCACTACTTCCCAATACCCATTTGATTGTCATAGGTAATTAAGTCGGTATCTGGATATTCGGACAGGATTGTTTTATATTGTGCTCAATCCTTTAACCAGAGCGCAAGATGATTCTTTCACGTACCAGTCAGTACGCCGTGCAGGCACTGATCTATATGGCGACCCAGCCAAACGCGACGCCAGTCTTGAACAAGGAAATTGCCTCTCAGCTTGGGGTGCCTGCTCCCTATCTCGCTAAAATTCTCCAGAGCCTGGCCAAGGGTAATCTGTTGTTTTCCTTTCGCGGCCGTCTGGGTGGCTTCTGCCTCCGGGAAAGTGGCGACAAAATTAACCTCATGCAGATACTTCTGCTGACCGAAGGTCCGGTGTTTACTCAAAGCTGTTTGCTGGGTTTAAAGGTTTGCAGTGATGAAACCGCCTGCCCATTGCATTTTCGCTGGATCCCGGTGAAGAAGAAAATCATGGACCTGCTACAGGACACCACACTCGAAAAGCTGGCGAAAGCCGTTGAGTCCGGTAAATACCGATTGGCTGATGTGCCTGGACAGTTGTTCGATCAACTCCGGCCATGAGGCGCTGGCTCGCTGCGGCTTTAACCTCGATTGTGTTTGGGCTGGCGGGGTGTATGCCCGCAGCTCCCCCTGCTTTTCAGGCAACGGATATTACAGGTGCCGATTTCGCTCGCGATTTCAAACTGACCGATCACAACGGGGCAGTTCGTACCTTGGCCGATTTCAAGGGCAAGGTCGTAGCGGTTTTTTTTGGTTATATCCACTGCCCGGATGTTTGCCCGACGACCTTGTCGGACTTTTCAGCCGCACTCAAACAGTTGGGGCCACTGGCAAAAGATGTGCAAGTCATTTTTGTGACTTTGGATCCGCAGCGTGATACCCCCGACCTGCTGAAGCAATTTGTGCCGGCCTTCAATCCCGGTTTTTTGGGGATGTATACCGATACGGAGGCCTTGAAGCAGTTGGCGCATGAGTACAAAGTGGTCTATCAAAAGACTTCAGTGAAGGGGGCGGACGATTATTTGATCGACCATAGCGCCGGAACCTATGTTTATGATCCACAAGGCCGATTACGACTGTTAATGCCTTATGGCAGCAGCCCGGAGACTATTGTCCACGACTTGAAAATTCTGCTTACTGCATCTTGAAGCAGGCTTGGTCTTGCAGTTGTCAGGTGTACCGGCATATAATTCCGCAGTTTTTTAATATAAGCATATACTGTTAAAGACGCAGCCATAAGCGCTTTTGCAGGGTTAACAGGAGCGGTCATGGCGGTAACCACATATTCCGGTGCGGAGCAGTACAACTTTGATATTGTTAAGAAATTTGCCGTCATGTCGTTGGTTTGGGCAGTGGTCGGCATGTTTGTCGGCGTCTATATCGCCTCCGAACTGGCTTGGCCGTTTCTGAATTTTGATAGCCCTTACTTCTCGTTTGGGCGCTTTCGCCCCGTCCATACCACTTCGGTGATCTTCGGCTTCGGGGGCTCGGCATTGTTTGCCACCTCCTATTACGTCGTGCAGCGTACCTGCCAGACTCGTTTGATGTCCGATGGAATAGCCAGCTTCACTTTTTGGGGTTGGATGGCCATTATTGTGCTGGCTGATATCAGCTATGTACTGGGCTATTCCCAGGCGCGCGAGTACGCCGAAATGGAATGGCCGATCGACATCCTGATCGAGGTAGTGTGGGTGGCCTATTTGATCCTGTTCGTCGGGACCATCATGCGCCGAAAGCAACCGCACATTTACGTCGCAAACTGGTTCTACCTGGCGTTTATCCTGGCGACCGCGCTGCTGCATACGTTCAACAATCTGGCAATGCCCATCGACTTGCTCTCGATGAAGTCCTATAGCCTGTTCTCCGGCGTACAGGATGCGATGACCCAGTGGTGGTACGGCCATAATGCGGTCGGTTTCTTCCTCACCGCGGCCTTCCTCGGCATGATGTATTACTTCGTGCCCAAGCAGGCTGGCCGACCTATTTATTCCTACCGCCTGTCGATTGTTCACTTCTGGGCACTCGGCTTCATGTATATGTGGGTGGGTGCGCATCACCTGCACTGGACCGCGCTACCGGACTGGACTTCGTCGTTGGCCGCTGCTTTCTCGATCCTGCTTCTGATGCCCTCCTGGGGCGGCATGATCAACGGAATCATGACGCTGTCGGGTGCTTGGGACAAATTGCGGACCGATCCGATCATGCGTTTCATGATCGTCGCACTATCGTTCTACGGCATGTCGACCTTTGAAGGTCCGATGATGTCGCTGAAAGAAGTCAATGCGCTGTCGCACTACACTGACTGGACCATCGGCCATGTGCATTCCGGCGCGCTGGGCTGGGTGGCAATGATCACATTTGGCTCGCTGTATCACATGATGCCCAAACTATGGGACACCAAGATATACAGCCAGAAACTGATCGAATGGCACTTCTGGCTGGCCACCGTCGGCATCATTCTTTATATCGTTGCGATGTGGATTTCAGGTATCACGCAAGGCTTGATGTGGCGCACCTTTGATGAGTTCGGCAACCTTAAATTCTCGTTTGCCGAATCTGTCGCGGCCATGATGCCCTTCTACGCAATGCGCGCTATTGGCGGCATGTTCTTCCTCACCGGTACTGTACTGATGACGTTCAACATGTTCATGACCATCCGTCAGGGCAAGCGCGAGAACGCGATTCTGGAAGCCAAGCTGACTGCCAAGTTGGCAAACGCCTGATTCAGGGAAAATCATAATGAACTTCAACTTCAAACACGAATGGATTGAAACCAACATTGGCCTGATGGCCGTGTTGACCATGCTGGCAATCAGTGTGGGCGGTCTGGTGGAAATCGCACCGCTTTTTTTTATCGACAAGACCATCGAAAAAGTCGATGGTGTGCGCCCCTATACGCCGTTGGAGCAGCGCGGTCGCGATATCTATACACGTGAGGGTTGCTATCTGTGTCACTCGCAGATGATTCGCCCGTTCCGCGACGAAAAGCTGCGCTACGGCCATTATTCTCTGGCAGCCGAATCGCAATACGACCATCCCTTCCAGTGGGGTTCCAAGCGTACCGGACCGGATCTGGCACGCGTAGGCGCCAAGTACTCCAACGAGTGGCACGTCCAGCATCTGATTGCGCCACGTTCCATGGTGCCCGAGTCGGTCATGCCGAATTACCCCTGGCTGCTGTCAACGCCGCTGGATATATCCGATACCGCGGCGCGGATGAAGGCATTGCGTAAAGTGGGTGTGCCGTATTCGCTGACACAGGCTGAATATGACGCTAACGTGGTCAAGTTTGGTGAGACCGTAGCACGCCAGTTACACATTCCAGACGCACAGAAAAACCTGCTTGAGCAAGCCAACTTTGGTAATTACGACGGCGATCGATCCGGTATTTCGGAGCTGGATGCGTTGATTGCGTATCTGCAGGTGCTGGGCACCATGGTTGATTTCAGCAAGTACACCGACGACGCGTTCGTCAAGTACCGCTAAGCCGTTCGAGGAGGCCAAGATATGGAATGGTTACTATGGTTTTCCAAACCCGAAAACACCAAGCCGCTGGCTTTGATCATATTTTTCTTCACCTTTGTTGGCATCGTGGCCTACGTCTACGGTAGCAAAAAGCGGAGCGAGAAACTGGAGTCCTACCGTGACATCCCGTTTCTCGACGAACAGCCGGGTGAAAAAGGCGACACGAAGGAAAAGCAATGAGCGAGCAAAAACTACAATCCCAAACAGTTCAAACCACCGGTCACGCTTGGGATGGCGACCTCCAGGAATACAACAATCCGCTGCCTGCATGGTGGGTTTACACCTTTTATGTCACGGTGGTGTTTGCGCTTGTGTACTGGACGATCTATCCGTCCTGGCCCATCGGTAAAGGCTGGATCGGTGGTGCGTCGAGTATTACTTACGTCAACAGCGCCGGTGAAACCAAAACGCATAGTTGGAACACGCGCGCACTGCTGGTCAAAGAACTGAACGAAGCGTCAGTAGCGCAAAAACCGTATTTTGACAAAGTGTCGTCGATGTCTTACGAGCAAATTGCCAAAGATCCGGAAATGAACGGCTTCATTATTTCGGCAGGCAAATCATTGTTTGCAGATAATTGCGCAGCCTGTCACCAGTCGGGTGGGCAAGGGGTGGTCGGGTTTTTCCCTAACCTGGCCGACGACGATTGGTTGTATGGCGGGTCATTCGACAAAATTCACGAAACGTTGCTTGGCGGTCGCCGTGGATATATGCCAACCTTCAGTGAAGTGCTGTCTGGGGCTCAGATAGACCAACTGGCCAATTACGTGGCCAGCCTGTCTGGCATTGGCCACGATGCGACTAAAGCCTCTGCGGGTAATGTTCTGTTCCACAGTGATACAGCAGCCTGCTTCTATTGCCACGCTGTCGATGCCAAGGGGCGCAAGGATATTGGCGCTCCGAATCTGACCGACAACATCTGGCTGTGGGCCAACGTACCAGCGGTGCAAGGCGATGTGAGCAAAGTTGCAGCCATCCGCGAGGTGATCGCAAACGGACTGAACAAAGGGGTCATGCCGGCATGGGCAGGCCGTCTTTCAGCTGAACAGATCAAGGTTTTAACGGTCTATGTTCATGAATTGGGCGGTGGGCAATAAGCGTGCAGGCTAACGAAGCAAAAGCCCCCGTTCTCGGGGGCTTTTGCTTCGCGTCAAACCTACTAAACACACAATGCAAACAGGCTTAGAAGACCAGCTCGGGCTCTATCAGAAACGAATTCCCATTTTCACTCGTTCGGTGAAGGGGCGTTTTCGGCGTTTCAAAACGTCGGTTCTGGTGTTGGCCTATGCCATGTTTTTCCTGTTGCCCTGGATTCCCTGGACGCGGCTGGATGCCCCTGCGCAAGCCTTGCTGTTTGATCTGCCAGGCCGCCAGTTTCTGATTTTCGGACTCACGGTTTATCCGCAAAACATCATTTGGCTGGCCTTTTTGTTGATCATCGCGGCCATCCTGTTGTTTTTCGTGACGGGACTGGTTGGGCGTGCCTTCTGTGGCTATTTCTGCTTCCAGACGGTGTGGACTGATTTTTTCATCTGGATCGAAAGCGCCATCCAGGGTGAGCGGCCGACACGGGTACGCCTGTTTCGTCAACCGTGGGATCGGGAAAAAATAATCAAAGTGGGAAGCACCCATGCGCTGTGGTTGCTGGTCTCATTCTGGACAGGGCTCAGCTTCGTCGCCTATTTCACGTATGCGCCTCAACTCGTGCTGGATTTCTTCACGGGGCGGGCGGCGGACGCGGCCTATATCACAACCGGATTGCTGACGCTGACAACCTATGTAGCCGCAGGCCTGATGCGCGAACAGGTCTGTACCTACATTTGTCCGTATGGCCGTTTCCAGAGCGTGATGTATGAGCCAGAAACACTGGCTGTACATTACGATGCCAAACGCGGGGAAGGCGTGCATGGCCGTGCTGTTGTGCGCGCCGGTCGAGGGATAGTTACCGAGCGTCGTCTTGCACGTGCTGAAGGCGTTATGAGTGCCGAACGTCGTCTAGCCGATCTGACTACAGGAGCACGCGCACTCGCCGAACGACACGAAAAAGGCTTGGGTGACTGCATTGATTGTGGTCTTTGTGTGCAGGTCTGCCCAGCCGGGATCGACATCCGCGAGGGTCTGCAATACAAATGCATTTCGTGCGGTTTGTGTATCGACGCCTGCAACACCATCATGGATTCCTTCGGTTTTCCGCGTGGTCTGATTCGCTACGATTCGGAATCCAATCTGGCTGCTGCCACACAGGCACCGCCACGATTGCATTGGCTGGGCTTGAAAACGCTGGGCTACGGTGCCGCATTCATTTTAATGAGCGGACTGCTGGTCTATAGCATCAGCAGCCAGGAAAGCTTTGATCGCGCTGTCAGCCAGATACGCCAACCGCTCTACGTGGTGCTGTCAAACAATGACATCCGCAATCGCTATCAGGTACGTATTACCAATAAGGCGGCGTACGAGCAGACCTATTTCATCAGTGCGACGGATATTCCCGCTGATGCGCTGGATTTTGGCGGTTTCAGTGAAATAAGCATCAAGCCCGGTCATAGCGGCCTGGTGCAGGTCAGTGTGCACTTGCCCCCCGCTTTGGCCGCGAAAACAGAGCGTTTCGATCTGGTGATCACTCCGAAGGGAAAACCAGCTGAAGCGCGTTCCGAGTCCGTCCATTTTGACAGCCCGAGCCGACGTCCATGAATACGATGACTACCCTTTTTGGCGGACTGGCCGCAGTGTTGGTTCTGTATGCCGCCGGTGGCTGGGTGCGTAGCCTACCCCCCATGCTGCGTGCCGTACTGGCAGGTGTGCTTCCCCTGATCACCTACTTTGCACTCATTGTGGGGCAGTGGCCAGGTCTGGATGTAGTGGCCATGCACATATCCGTTTTTCTTGCAGCAGCACTGGTTCTATACGCCTTGAATCAATTTCGCCAGCGCGGTAGCGGTCGCATGCACTGGGCGCCAAAACTACTGACAGGATTCTTCATTGGCCTGGTGTTTCTCAATGCAGCACTGCTTCAAATTTCAACAAAGGGTCTGCCCGAACCGATAGCGAAATGGTGGTTGGGGAACGATGACAGCGCCGTGTTTAGTGGCTTTTCCGGTGTGGTTGCACACGGAGAGAATGCGGCTAAAGCCGTTTCATCCGAGCTCAATGAAACGTACCGCGAATCCCAATTGGGTTGGCAAGTCGAGTTCTCCGGTCTGGAAAGTGACGAGCGCACTCGGTTGATCAGCATTCGCGTAAAAGACCGCACGGGATTGCCTGTGGATCGGGTGGAAGCCGAGTTGATTCTGCAGCGACCAGGCGCCACGAAGCCCACACTGTTTCTGCCCTTGATGGCAAATGAGGCGGGCGTATATACCGCTACGCTGAGCTTGCC
>JAAFGW010000035.1 GCA_010365175.1 Sulfuriferula multivorans
AGTGTTTCAGGTTTGTGGTTCATGTGTCTGCTCCTTGGGCGGAAACCGCCAGTTTGTCAAAAAGCAGTTACACAGTTCAATTTACAGACTCTTCTTTCCTGGCTCGATCGACTGCGGCACTGAGTGAGTCGAACGTCCCTTTCCAGTATTGCCCATCCTTGTATATAACGAATTCATATCCTCCAAACGGCTTTGTGATCCGATACACCTCGAACTTGGACCGTTTTCCGTAAATAACTTCGATCATTTCTTTTGACATACAAATCACCTCATTTTCCGTTTACACAAAATCGCGGACACCCCCTGTTCTGAAAGCGCCTTACTCTGCTTACTCGATTTGACCTTCTTTACGAAGAAAAGCCGCTAAATTTTCATAATTATTATAGCCAGGCTGGATGTCACTATTCTTATTAATAGGAGACCATCCAACCAATATTTTCTGGTTCGTCGCACTCTCAGCAGTGATGCGAAAACTTATTGTTGAGCCGTAATAATTGCAATAAGATAAGTTCCCCTCTGGCACCTCTTTTTTTGTCCAGCTTCGACTTCCACGCTCTTCGACTTGTGCTATAAACTTTACAGATTCATACCCTCTAGATGCGGCCCAAGTAAAGCAAATTGGAACCCCCATGCCCGGCAGTGTTCCCCCCCATACCTTAGAGCGCTCACCCGCGAGCAAATTCATGCTTCCGCCAGTTATGTCTTTTGGCCATTCACCAGGAATATCTGAAGACACTGGACCTGAACATTCATACAACATCATGGGAATGCCAACAAAGACAACCAGAATAAACGTGTAATAGGCACCAATCAATAATCCCGGTATAGCCAAAAGGATCAAGACCCAGCCAAGAGGACTGTCTAGCCACATCCCAAACTTGGCGAGTCCAAAGGAAGCAGCCGCAAGAATAATCTTGCCTATGACTATAAATAGAGTTCCTCCAGCCGAGCCAGATGCTGAGCCGATAGCCGAAGATAAAGTCGAACCAACTACAGCACCACTGGCATGAGTGAGACTGGCTCCTTTGTGTGAGTTATCCGAAATTGTCGAAGCTTCTTTATTGCTGCTAGTAAACAAATCATCCAATGTTGGTCCGGGCCCCGATCGACTGCCGTATTTGCAGCGATCACTTCCACCGGCACTAAAACCGGCTTTATAAGCGGCAGTCTGCCCAACGCCAAAAAACCTTGCTGGCCCCCCGCCTCCCTCACGTCCATCGCGATAACCCTGATCGTATTCTTTGTCATGATTTGCTTTGGACACTTCTATTCCACCTCACCAATCTCCATTCAACTCATAATATCAAGCAACTATACGAACCGCGATACGGCGTTTCGATCAGGTGAATTCTCGCTGCGCGTCGATCCAGGCATATTTCACAGCGCATTCCTCGCGAAGTATGCCGTCGCTTTTTTAGGATTTGGTTCTCGCGCTGGAGACTTCTTTTCTGACCGCCGTGCAGATTCGTTGCCTCGTGATGAGGCTTCTTATCTTGTAACGGCACTGTCTAGCAAGTCCGAGATTCTGGTCATAATCCAAGTTTCATTGTGTCCTACAGAGGACGCCAAATTGAACGAATTACCAGATTTTGATCGGCTAACGTAAATTATGCGAAAAACTTTGATAACCGTTTTTTTTCTCTCTGCTTTATCTAGCAAAATGACATATCTATCGCGCCAACGTGCAGCACTGTGCGCTTGATCAACAAAATCAGTTTCAAAAACCCCCAGGCTTTCATCAATCAGAACCGGGCGATGCTCAAGGCTTTTGACCACTGTCGCGGTCGCCTTAGCCACAGTTTTATAGTTCTCGGAGTAGTATCGACAGAATGGCTCGGTTCTGGAAAATAAGTTGTTGTATTTTTTGTATTGGGCGGATTTTTGTGGTGTCAGTAGGCTTGGAACTTCATCCTGGGCGTTCGAGTGGTTCTCAATGAGTTGCCGTAGTACTTGTCCGCCCATGGTTGATCCAGCAGCCTCAACCTGCTCCGTAAAGCCTTCAGAAGCCCCTTCTTTCAGTGCGGATCCCCACGTTGTCAGATATGAAGTGTTAATGTATTTCTCTACGCGAGCATTAGCGGAAACGTTGTTGCAGCCCGCAATCAACTTACTTTCACCGTCGCCCTCGCTAGTACGTAGCATGGGTGTGCCAGGTGCAGCACAACCACCCAGAATTCCAGACGCGACAAGCAATAACACCAATATCATTGGTAAGCGCCAAGTTTCCAATATGTTTAGCGGCTGTGGGTGATTCGTGCTTGGATTGCCCGTTCGCATTGAAAGCATAATCATGCGCCCCACGACCCATCCGGGTTCTGACAGGTAGACACCGTGTCCTCAGTCACCTGACCGTTGGCAGCTCTGATTCTGACTTTAACTGGACGGCATGTGCGAGCCACGCGCACGTCCACTTCTTGTGTCTTCTTTTTTATCGGCGGAAGCGCGGCCTCAATCCTGCTCGCCACAGCCTTTGCCTTCGCTTCAACCGGGCCACGGGTCTGCTGGAGGACCGGCTCGTTGTGTTCCCCCGGCTTCTTCAAATAACGTGCACTTACGTAGCCGACAGCGGTTCTTCCTTCGGCAACGACATACCAGCCATCTTTAGTCAAACCGATCACTTCCACGATCTGACCCTGCCGAAGCAAGTTATTAGTAGCATGTTCTGTTCCCGGCCCGACTCTAATGTTTACATCTGTAGTCGCCTGTCTTTGGCCAGTCGCCAATTCTAATGGCACCGGTTCGATTACTACGTCAACGTTTTTTTCGACACGCACCAATTGCTCATTAAGCGTTGTCTTTTCGATCGGCATAATCGTCGCTATTGCACCTGAATGGTCACTTCTCCACGTCTGTATCTCTTGCGCATTCTGAGCTGCCATTTCTTCAATCTTTGCCTTCAGTGCCGCCCGATCTTTCTCATCGAGATGCTTTCCGATCAGATAACCTGTACCGGCACCAAGCCCCCCGCCAATCAGCGCACCACGTGCAGGATTATTTTTATCGATCAAAGCGCCTGCCACAGCACCAATCAGTCCGCCAATTACCGTGCCGGACTGGGACTTGGTAGATTCTGTCGTCGCGCAAGCACTCACAGAGAGCAACACAACAAATGTGATACTTGTTTCAAGTTTTGTATTGAACATCTGTTAGCCCCTTAGATAAAACAGCCATACGCCGATGCTACTTGTTACGAATAAGCCCTAAACTTGCCTTCAATCAGTTGTAAAGACTGGGCTAAAAGTCGCCGGTATACCTTGTTTTTGAAAATATCCAGTCCAAGCTGCCTGAACAGCATTTTGCAATGGCATTGGATGCATTCGCCTTTGAATAAAATAACCTTCCACTGTTATTTCTGCTTTTTTGGGTAGGGGATACGCTGCAACCATCTCGGAATCCAATGGCACAAGGTCATAGAACCTGAAATTCGTGTGGTTCTCCATGAAGTCGCTAACAATATGCAGCTTTAGCGCCTTACCTTTATTGTCCTTTACCATCGTACCAACCGTTTCCAATAAGGGAGAATATGATGACTCCCCAGGAAGCATTAGCGTCGCTCCTAATTGTTCAAGGGGTGCCTGGAAAGTACCTTTATAGTCTCTCTTTACCTTCCGACAGTTCTTATAGAGTGCATTGCACTCTGACTCATTGCCTGGATTACACGCGTCAAAAATCAGATTCACTTCGGTTACAGGGATTTTCCCGCGCTTGCCTGTTATCGAATAAATTGTCAGGCGTCCTTGGGTTGGAACATCGCGATAAATAGATTGCAAGATGTCCTGAACGCGCGCTACATCCCCACGCGCCCACTTGTCGCTCTTATCTACAAGCACGGCGACCCGCGTTTTCTCCCCGGTCATCGGACAGAGAGTATGTTCGTCCAGCACAGGTTTCCCCGAGTGTACAAAGGCAGCTGCTCCTCCTATCAAGACCAGAACAGCGATTCCTACGCCTATAAGTTTAAAGCCACGGAGGTCGCTTTTGCTTAATTTCAGTTGCCGCATCACCTGCTCTCCACCGCATCTGAAATCAATAGCGAGTCTGTCAGGGAAGTCGAACTATGCTCTACCTTATCTTGCTCTTTCTGATCTTGCTCTTTTTCTAATTTGATCTGCTCAATCAAACTTTGCACGGTGTCTTCCATCTTCCCAATCCTCGCTTCTCGCTCAGCCTCAAGCTGCTGAATCATATCTTCGCGCTTTTCCGCGTAGTATTCCCGGGAGGCCAAAATCGCGTCCAAAAGTTGATTCAGCCTGGCTTTGACGTCGTTCTTAAGTTGCGAAGGATCGATAGGTTGAAGCTTCGAGTTTAGAAGGTCGAGTGGTACGGGGAAGGTCCCCGAAGTCCCCCATGAGGTTTCAACGCCGCCCCGAAATGCCGTGATGAGTGCACTAGCTGCGCCCTGCGCCTGACTGTAATAGCTGTCTACACACGCAAAATAAGTAGACATTTCCGCCTCAAAGTCCTTGAGTGATCCCATTTTGGAATCGAGCTTTGCAGAAATGGCGTCAACCGCTTGTACAGCGACATTGTAGGCGGCATTGACTTCACGCGTGTAGTTCAACTGCGCTTCAGACACCTTATCGTTACGGTCTTTCCAAATCCTATAAACCTTGCCGTAACCTGGGTAAGGGTCATCGAAGGTGTAACCCTTGTACATTGCAAAAAGGCTGATAACTGCCCCGATACCCATCAAAAGGAATGACTGCATATCCTGCAGCGTACTTGGGTTGAAGGCGAGCGAGGTGAAGAACTCAACGTCGCCACTCCGTTGCAAAGCTTCGCGATACTGAGCAGAAGCCAAATGGAGAAATACCAGAAAGACCACAATGACCATAAATCCAATAAGCCCAAGCGCCTTCCGAACTGTGCTTTTATGATTAATTTCCCTCAGACAAAGCCACCCAGCCATAAAGGAAGCGACCACATTTGCCAGGGAAATTAACAGCGCCTCCAGAAATCCACCAATTAAGCCAAGAGAGTTATCCGAAAAGAAATAGGCATTGGCAATGCCTTCCGCAACAAGGCAAAGGAAGACAATCCCAAAATGAAGCACGTTACTATCAGGATATGACGCAATATTTGGGCGGCCCTTGTGCGTACCTCTGAACGCATTCAAATCACGTCTTGCCTGATCTTTTTCTGCAAGAAGTTGCTTATTGCTATTTAAATATGTTTCGCGCGAATCCAGTTCGGCCTTACCGAAATCATGTTTGATCGTTGAGAACATATCCCTCGAGTTGGTCTCTGCACCGATCTGATTGAGGTCCTTGCCAATTTCACCCGCGCAACGGATGTGCCAGTCTTGTATGTACTTGCTGATATGATCATTGACGTCACTCAGCATGGCATTTTCATCGGAAGTCAGCGCCACATCCTTGTGCTGTGGTGTTGCTTGACCGTATCTAATGCCATTCTGCTCCGGCGCGAACTTGCGAAACGCCTCGTCTTTGTTGTACGGCTTTACACCCTCCCATTTCAGACTTCCATCCTTACCTTTGGTCGATCTCCAGCGCAAAGCATCATCAGACATTTTTGCGTCCCCCCTATAAAGACAATATTATTAATTCTCAAAATAAATTTAACACTGCTTTCTTGGCACGCTAGTTCAACACCAATTTAGCCTAAAACCATTCAACCCAGCCTTAACTTTTTGAGTGTACGCACTTTCTGTTAACAGTCTAAGCTGCCCCAGTTTCCGTGGAGGCCATTTGGTTTAAGTATAGGCCAGTGATTTGGCCTGACGGCAAAACCTAACAGGCTGGCGTGGTTCATGGTTTAGAAATCCATGACGGCGGCACGACCGGAATGACGATCTGGTTGCCGCCACCGGTTGGGTTGTGGCGTACGCCTGCGCCGATTTTGCTTGCCTGATTGACCGACGAGACATCACCACGCGCTATGCCTTCGTAGATTGTTGTGCCTTTGGGTACACGTATAACGACCTGTCGACCGGCGGTGTTGCCATATTTCGAGACTTCGAGCCCGTCGTCGATGGCAGCCTGAAGGCCGCGCTGGTCATGACGTGACCAGTAACTGTACTGGGGCTCGGTGAGCGCAGTTTTGCCTGTCTGTTTCTGAGGGGCCGTGGACTTAGGCGCGCCAAGCGTGCGCGCCGGATCAGCATAGACACGGTAGAGCACTGTGTCTTGCGAAACGATTTTTTTTTCGTATGCGCCGACGAATGTGTTCGAGACGTGTTCTGGTAAGGGGCATGGCGCAGTCGGTTTGCATAGTGGCGTGCGATAGATGCCAACCACCTTGTCCGGCACGGTTTTTTTGGCAGCCGCGCGCGGTGCGGCACGCACTGCCGCGCGTTGCGCTGCCTGTTCAGCCGAGCGTTTGGATGCCTGTGCGGCGGCACGTTGTGCAGCACTGGTAATTTGCGAAGCTTCGGCCCGGATCGCCACGCCACTCAGCCCGACTGCCAGCGCAAGCACTAACGTACAAATCTGAATTCCTCTATTCCCCATCGTGGTCTCCCTATTCATGCCTTGAAGGCAAGGAACATCAGCGCGCCTACCCACACCAGCATTACCGGCCACCTGAACAACAGCTTCAGCATCCATTTCACTGCATCGGCGAGCAGCTGCCCTTTTGCATGCTCGACTGCCTTGTCACCAAAAAGTAATCTAACGACGACCATTGCGCCTATTGCATAGGCGACAAACATGATGAACCAGGCGACGGGCATGATGAGCGCCTCAGGCAGGGAAGCGAAAAAGGCATTCATGAGAACCTGCACAATTACCGATATGAATGGGATGGCAATCGCAGTGAAGATTAGTACTTTACCCTTAACGACCGCCCCCATGATGATCAGCATGCCCCCTATCACCAGCATGAAGGCCATCATCAGCCCTAGGTATTCCATGGGCACCAATATAAGAAGCGGGTTCATGATTCCGTTCATGCTTAAGCCCTCATGCGATCAGTGATTGGTATATGCAATTCTGGGTAGTATGGATTCTACGGCTAACTGTTAGGCATGAAATCTGACCCGGAAATCGGTACTCGTTGTTAACGGGTCAAGCTCGTACGAAAAGGGATGCAACGAGGCAATACAGAACTCGACTGCACTGGGGCCAAAAAAAGTTTCCACGTATGTGGGCTCCTCTAGGCAGTTAGCCGAATACGATTCGGCTTGCCCGTTTATGTGCAGCAGTTTTACTTCAGTTCCTGTTCGCACGACAAACCCATAATCCAGCCAGTGTCCTGCAAAGCGTCCCACTTGCCTGAAAGCAAAATGGAAAACCTGGGGCGTGACCTTGTCCAGGTGTTTTTGTCCGGTCAGCCGTATCGTTGCGTAATAATTTGCACGCACTGTGGGGTCATGCGTCAGGTTGGACCGGTTCCAGTTCCGCCCGTAGAATCGGGTTGCAACCTGGACCGGCGGCCAGTTTTTTTGCCGCCCAAAAAACTCCTTAAAAAAGCTGAATCGCTCCCATTTATTTTGTAAAAATGACTGCAGCAGCCGCTCAATGATGTCGGTTGTCGATTCGCTTTCAAATGCCAGCAATGCGAACGGGTCTACATCAAGCAGCCCAGCCAGTTTTAGAAGGTCTTCTCCCTTACGAGGCAACTGGCCTTTGGTCCATCGGTATATCGTGGATTGATCCAGACCGTCGCCGCTTGCGTCCCATAGCGAAATAAGATCGCTTTTCCCTAAACGGAAACGGGACTTGATCAAACTTTCCAGCAGTACCCCGTTGAGAATTATCCCGTGCATGTGAGGCCTGGACATTGCAATTGAATGTGGTGCTTTGCAATGTATCACGGTTGGGTGGGCTCTAGAATTGGCTCTGCTTCCTCACATACTCAGACGCGTGCACCCTACTTTGGCATGTGTTGGCCGGGAATTGCCTGTGTAAGCAATCTGGCGTTTACGGGCTGGGTAGTGTGGGAGGCTCTGACCTGAACCAACATTACCCAAAAACAGGAGGTCTATGCATAGCCAGGCAGAATACCCACTCACGTCGCACACCACCTCTGAAGCAGGCCCATTCTGGGCAGAGGCGCCGGATCACGGCCGTGCGATGGACCGGATGGGAGCCACGCTGGAGTGCAGGTTGGTCGGTGTGGACCCCACCCTCGCTAGCATGGATGAGAAGCTTGATGCCCGCCGGCATGTTGCCATGATCGAGACGGCTGTTCGGCTGCTGGGTAAAGAGCGGGGATTGACCTTGGGTTTTTCGAATCGCATCGAGGAAGCCGGGGTTGCACCACAGCCTAGTCTGCGACTTGGCGTGGTGTGCGATTCAGGGTCGTGTGAAGAGGCTCAGCGAGGGTTGAATGACATTTTGCCTTTGCTGGAACACCAGACGGGTTACCGCTTCAATGCAGAAGCCATCCCGGCTGTGGCTCCGGGCATATACGAAAACGCCTATGAGCTGGAAGGCGTGATGCTGACATCGCGATCCCCTAAAGGTTTGAGTGTCGCGAGCGAATCTGCGTTGCCCATTCTGTTCAGTCGTCCGGGGCGTTACCACCCCTTGCGCTCAGCCTGGACGATCCTATCGCGCAGCCGCTTCCCGGTTTCGCTGGAGTTGGGTTTGCACTTGGTTGAGTTGCAAGCAGAGTCGCTGGACTATCTGGAGCAAGCGCTCAATCTCCTGCTGCGGGGTAAGGTCGTATTACTGGAATATCCTTCCAGACGATTGCAGGTTCCGGGCGAGGCGGATGCGCACTATGAGTACGTTAAAGGTCTGCTTGAAGCATGGCTACGTTACCCGCGTGGTTACCGTGTGTCAGCCCGGCTATCATCGGACTCGATACTACCGGCCGGACTTGCCCATGCAGTGGGGGGAGCGATTTATCCGGGTAGGCACTTCCACCTCGCGGAACACGCAGCCCCCATGCCGCAAGCGCTCGACCTGCGGGCATGTTTCAACGAGTCCCACCACCTCCCCGAACTCGCGCCGAGCCTGTCGGATGTGATGGAGATGGAAATCCCCGCTTGGGCAATGCCGCATACCACGTTGCCATCTCGGGGCACCCGGATAGGGGAATCCGGCGGTCAACCGGTTTGTCTGGATTGGCAGGCAAGGCTGCGCCACGTATTCGTTCTCGGCGCGACAGGTAGCGGCAAGAGCACCCTGTTGCTGAACATGATCCGGCAGGACATGCTCGCTGGAGAAGGTGTATGCCTGGTTGATCCAAATGGCGACCTCTATGAAGACGTCAAGCTTCATATTCCACCCGAGCGGGCGGACGATGTTGTCCTGCTGGATGCGGGGGATTTCGACCGGGCATACGGATTAAATTTTCTGGAAGTAGACGGCCCGCATCCGGAGATCATGGCGAGCCAGAACGCCAATGCAATGTTGCATATTCTGGGACGACTTTACGACCTGCGCGTGGCAGGTGGCCCTATGTTCGAAATGTACATGCGTGCAGCTTTACTGCTTGTGATGCGCAATCGCTTGCCAGGACTAACCTTGATCGAGGCCGCCCGGGCCTTCTCGGATGAAGCCTATAGACTGCATCTGATTCGTCATTGCATTGATGCGGAAACGGTGCATTTCTGGCGGCATGTCGCACAACAGGTTGCTGGCGATCATAGCTTGAGCAATATTGCCCCCTATGTGATCAGCAAGCTCAATCAGATGACGCATAACGCGCTAGTCAAACCTATCATCGGGCAATCGAAGAGCACAGTATCGTTCCGGGAAATGATGGATCAGGGAAAGATTGTGCTGGTGAACCTTAGCAAGGGACGGTTGGGCGAGATGGACGCGCGCTTTCTTGGCATGATGCTGCTATCCAAGCTTTCTGCGGCTGCTCTGGGCCGGGCTGACATGGCTCGAGAAGCCAGAAAGCCATTCTATGTCTACGTGGACGAATATCACAATTATGCGGGCGAGGCGAATCTGTCGCTTATGCTCGCCGAGGGACGCAAATACGGGATCGGATTGACGCTGGCCACCCAGCATCTGCAGCAACTGAAAGACGGGCAGGGTGCGAAAGAGGCCCTGGCCGCTGTCATGGGCAATGCAGCCACTCATATCTACTTCCGCACCGGCCCTGTGGATGAGGAAATTCTCGCGCCGTTTCTCGGGGCGGCCATACCCCGCCATCAAATGGCCTATCTGCCAGATTATGCGGCAGCTGTCCGCGTCATGGCAGAAGGCCACCCACTCCCGCCGTTTGTGATGAATGCCGCGCCTGTGCCAACTGCTGATTGGCCAGCGGAGGCTTCAAGGGTGGCAACTGGTCGCATACAGGAAATGTACGGGAAATACACCCGCACAGCGTTGAACGTCGAAGCCGAGATTGCGTTTAGAGGAAAATTGCCCAAATTGGCACAGCCTGAAATTGTGCCATCAATGAGTTGATGGATATTTGCTTGGAGGAATCTGAATCAGGTCGTTACTGAAAAAGGGGGAACGTCGGATCAATGCCGGCTCCTTCTACAGCCGGCCGAAGTCAAAATGCTGGGTGGATCGGTTATCTTGGAAATTCCATCACCAAGAATTCTTGAGGGCTGTGCCAATACAGGGGGGAAATAGCTTTGATTAACTTGATACGCTCTTGAATCTGGGAACTGTTTGTTCGTGGCGTAAACCCCAACTTTTTTTGTCAACCTGGTAATCGTAAAAGGAAAGTTAAATGTCTTTTATGTTGTCCACTTCACTTGCCATACGTCTACGTGACGATATCCGGAAGACCCCACTTCTTGAAAATGAGATTCGTCGGATACAAGGGATGGGGGGGCATTATATTGCCCTGGAAAGCGCAGACGTAAGTGAGCATGAATTTGCTCTGTTGTTCAGATTATCAATTGATGAAGTGCAATATTCCGTTTATTACAAAACGCAGGCTCAAGTTTGAGGTGCAACGCCTAATGCTTTGAAGAATAACTGACTGGGAGTCCGGTATCCAAGTCGCTTTCTCGGACGATTGTTCAATCGCTCCATCACCGTATCGATCTCCTGCTGTGTAATGGTGGTGAAATCCCGGTTCTTCGGGAAATACTGCCGTATTAATCCGTTGGTGTTTTCATTCGTTCCACGTTCCAGCGCCCTTTACTCGCCTATTTGCCCTTCTTGGCCTGAATGGCGGCCAGCTCGCGCTGCACGCGCTCGATGACTTCACCCACCCCCTTGCTGTCGCCACCATAGGCCAGCGTCAGCAGCGTGAGCGGATGCACGTCCATCACCTCGCACAGCTCGGCGACCTTGCTCAAGGTCGGGCTTTTCAGGCCACGTTCAAGCGAACTCATGTACGTACGGCTCGACACGTCAGAGAAAGCTTCCTGGCTGAGGCCACGGGCTTTTCTGACTGTCTTGAGCGCCGCAGGGAATGAGTTCTTCGATGTCATCAAATCGTTTCATGTAAAACGATGATGACACCCGATAGCGCCCTATAGGGCTACAATCTATAGCGTTCATTTACTAATCTTCCCTGCCAGGACTTGTTGCGGGCGTGGCTATGTTGAAAGCCGCTTTTTCTGAAATTATGGGTTCCGTACCTACGCATTCGTCGATTCGTGCATCCACGGATTTGGTGGCATCCGCTTTGGCGATTTGGCGCAGATGCACACTTGCACAATCACGCTTTGGCGCATCAGCACGGTTGCGTAAAACTAACGCCCTGTTGATCGTGACCACTTGCGCGCAGCGACCATGAAACCCCTCATCACCGACGATGACCGCGCCCAACTGCTGGACAACGGCGCTGCCGCCGCGCGCGGCGAGAAGCGCGACCCACTGCCAGTCGTCAAGCTGTTCACTCTGGACACGCACGCGACTTGGCTGCTGACCGAACTCAATCCCGACGATGGCGACACCGCCTTCGGCCTGATCGACCTCGGCATTGGCACGCCGGAACTCGGCCACGTGCGACTCTCCGTCCTTGAAGGCATTCGCGGGCCACGGGACCTGGCCATCACACGCGATCTGCATTTCACGCCAAGGCGACGTCTGTCTGAATACGCCCGGCTGGCTCAGGCCGACGGATCAATCAACGATTGATCGATCCCTGATGGCCCGTCGCTGACGGGCCACTCCATGCAATGCCACAACGGTTCGCATTGTGTCTTCTTGGGTCTGTGTCCAGACCTTTTTTGTATTGATCGTCACTCAGTACAGCAACGGCGCAACGCTGTCGCAAATAGTGCCAATGCCCGGCCCGTCGTCAATCACCTTGTCGACTGATTTCCTTCCATCCGAGAGGAGGTTTCTCCATGGCAGATTCAAACGCCGTTCACTGGCATCCAAGCGCTGCATACCTGTACGTCCTGCATCTGGACGGTCCCGCGCTGGCATGGGAATACCTCCGGCGCAACCCGGAATACCGGCGCGTCTGGCAATGCCACCGGCGCCGTCCGCAGCACGAGGCCCTTCGCTGGGGCTTGCGCCTGCTGGAAGACCCCGCGCGTGATGCGCGCGACGCGCACCCCGACTGGTTCCCTGACCCATCCTCGGTAGTCCAAGTCTATCCCGATGCCGATCCCACAGCCGATGCGCTGCTGTTCCAGCTCTGGCGCTTCCCCGGTCGCAAGCATCTGACGCACGACGGCAAGCGGCTGGTGCTGACCACCCAACTCGTCGGCCGCATGCTGCGCATGGCGATATCTCCCGCGCTGGAAGACGGCATGGCTTACGCCTATGCCGTGCGCGCCGGTTACCAGCTCCGCGAGCGCTGGCGCGCAATCGAAGCCGAGCTGGCGATGGTCGACGACGCAAAGGTGCACTGCACTGCAATCACCACGGGTAGATCAGGTCGCACCTCAATGCTCCACATGCGCACCCTGCAGGCGCTCGATGGCACGCTGGCAGGTGCCTCGCAGCGTGCCGTGGCCGAAGCATTGTTCGGCATCACCGCCGTCACCGAGCGCTGGTACGACGATAGCGATCTGCGCGCCCAGGTTCGCCGTCTCATCCGGCGCGGGCAAACGCTCATGGGTGGCGAATACCGCCACCTACTGCAACTCGGCAGAGCCGCGCAGGGACGTTAGCGCGACCGCGCAAAACGTCCCTGCGCAGAACGCCGGGCTTTCCCGAAACTGCTTCCATCCGGCGGCGATTGCTTCGTCGGCGATCTTGACCGATGGAGGCCCATGCCATGAGACCCGCACCGTTACGGCCGTATCCCGTACCCGCTGCCACCCAGCAACCTGCCCAGACCACGCAGTCTGCGCGTTACCTGACTAACAACGAAGCCGCTGAGTTCCTGCGACTGTCGCCGCGCACGCTGGAGAAGCAGCGCGTCATTGGCGGCGGGCCGCGTTTTCGGAAATTTGGCCGGCGTGTGATGTACGCCATCGCCGACCTCGAAACCTGGGCCGATGCGCGCAGCTTCGAGATGACGTCCGACCCTGAGTATGTCGCGCGTCGTTCCGGCCCGCGCTGATCCGGCAATGGACGCCGCATTCGATGGTGATTGGGCACGACCCGCAGCGCGAGCAACTCGAACTGTTCCACGCCTTTACCGGCGCCCTACCCGCGCGCGATATGCAAGACCTGATGGCCTATCCGTTCTTCTCGCTGGCCAAGAGCAAGCGCATCGTGCCGATCGATTTTCGGACGGGCGACGTGACCGTGCGCGTGGAAGGCACGGCCGAGCATGGACTGGCGACCATCTGGGACGCCGACATTCTGATCTGGGCGGCCAGCCAGATTGTCGAGGCGCGCGATGCGGGCATTCGCTCGTCGCGCCTAATGGCGGCCACGCCCTACGAGATCCTGCGCTTCATCGGGCGCGGTACGTCGCGGCACGATTACCAACGCCTCAAGGCTGCCCTGGATCGTTTGCAGTCAACCAGCGTAGCTACATCCTTGCGTCAGGCCCATGCGCGGCGCCTGCATCGTTTCTCATGGATCAACGAATGGAAGGAGCGCGCCGATGGTCAGGGTCGGCCACTCGGCATCGAACTGATCCTGCCGGACTGGTTTTATGCCGGGGTACTCGACGCCAGCCTAGTGCTGACCCTCGACGCCAACTACTTCCGGCTGACCGGCGGCATCGAGCGCTGGCTGTACCGCCTGGTGCGCAAGCACGGCGGCTGGCAGCGCGATGGCTGGCGTTTCGACTTCCGGCAGCTCTATCAAAAATCGGGCAGTCTGGCGCGCTTCTCAGACTTCGCCTGCGACCTGCGCCGTATCGTCGCCCGCCAGCCCCTGCCGGGTTACACGCTCGCCCTATTGCGACCGAAGCATGGGCCGGAAGTGCTGAGCTTTCGCGCCGTGCCGTCCATGGCACTGCTGCGACCCGGCGGCAGCTTCAGTGCCGACGCGGTGCCTGTGGACAAACGGTGAATGGCCTCGTGCTATCAGGCGCAACCATCCTCGTGCTATCAGGCGCAGGCCTATCGTGCTATCAGGCGCACGAGTGGGCTGCAAAGCCTTGTGCGGCACGGGTTTCGGCGCGGCCTAACTTAGAATCTAACTTAAAATCTAAAAAACTAACGATAAGAAGCGCCCTCGCGCGGTGGACAAGTCCTGGCGGTGCCGTTCATGCGAGGGGCACGCCATGATCATCGCGCTGCTCAACCAGAAAGGCGGCGTCGGCAAGACCACGCTCGCCACCCACCTCGCAGGAGAGCTGGCATGGCAGAGCCGCTCGGTCATCCTGATCGACGCCGATCCTCAAGGCTCGGCGCTCGACTGGACTCAGCGCCGCAACCAGAACGGCCTGCCCCGGTTATTCAGCGCTGTGGGGCTGGCAAGGGAAACCCTGCATCAGGAAGCGCCAGAACTCGCCCGGCGCTGCGATCACATCGTGATCGATGGTCCACCCCGGATCGCCGCCCTTGCGCGCTCTGCGCTGCTAGCGGCCGACCTGGTACTGATCCCGGTGCAACCCAGTCCCTATGACCTGTGGGCCAGCGCCGAGATGGTGACGCTGATCCGCGAAGCGCAGGTGTTCCGGCCGACGCTGCGCGCGGCCTTCGTCATCAACCGGCGTGTCAGCACCACCGTGATCGGACGCGAGGCACGCAGTGCACTCGCCGATCAACCCTTGCCCTCGCTGTTGTCCGAGGTTCGGCAGCGCATCGTGTTCGCCGACAGCGTCGCGACTGGCCAGCTTGCCCGCGAACTCGACGCGGACGGTATCGCCTCGCGCGAGATCGCGGCGCTGACCGATGAAGTGCTGAGGTGTGCACCATGAAGAACGGCAAGCGTGTCGCCATCGGTGCGCGTCCACCAGCCGACCCGCACGCTGACGCATGGGTACGACAGGGCGACGGTGCAGACATCGGAAAGACTGATCTCTACACCGCACGACTGACCATCGACGTGACACCGGCGCTGCGCGCCCGTATCAAGGTCGAAGCCTTCACACGTGGCATCACGGTGGCCGACATGCTG
>JAAFGW010000036.1 GCA_010365175.1 Sulfuriferula multivorans
TGGAATATAGAGCGGAATCACGTGGTCGCCGGGTTTAAGCGTTTTCACGCCGGGCCCGCATTCCACGACGATACAGCCGCCTTCGTGGCCAAGGATGCAGGGGAAGGCGCCTTCTGGATCGTCGCCCGACAGGGTGAAGGCGTCGGTGTGGCAGACGCCGCTGGCGACGACTTGCAGCAACACTTCGCCCTCGCGCGGACCTTCGACGTCGACTTCTTCAATCGATAAGGGTTTCTTGGCTTCCCAAGCGACAGCGGCACGGGCTTTCATGAACGGGCTCCTTGAAAAAAAGGGGTATTACATGATTTTAGCGAGTTGATGTTGCCGAGTTTCGGGGCCTCATCGTCGCCCGCAGGGTCGGGGCAAAACGCGCGGCTCATCCGGTTTGCTGCAGCAGTTTTTGAAAAGCCGCTTCAAACGATTTGACGCCGTCGCCCTGCAGCGTGTGGCCGATGACATCCATATCAACACCACGCTGCGCCAGTTCGGCCAGCTGGGCTGTTGCCTCGACAATCCCTTCTTCCACCTGGCGTACCGGCTTGCCGTGATCTCGCAACGCGGCAAGTGTCTTGTCGGGCAGGGTGTTGATGGTTTCGCGGCCAATCAACGGTTCAACATAGAGCAGGTCGTGGTAATCCGGATTTTTGACCCCTGTGCTCGCCCACAACAGGTATTGGGGTGTCGCGCCTTGTTTTTTCAGTTCGGCAAAAGCGTCGCCGTGAAACAGATCCAGATAACGTTGATACGACAATTTTGCCATTGCAACAGCGGATTTTCCGCGCAGCGACAAGGCCTCCTGGGTGCCGATTTCGGTGAGTTGCGTGTCGACCAGCGTATCAACGCGCGACAGAAACAGGCTGGCCACCGCCTTGCTGTGACGGACCTCGGCTCCGGCGCGTACCCGCGCGGTGAGTCCGCGGATATACGCGTTGAATACCGCTTCGGTCTGCGCAACCGAAAACAGCAAAGTGACATTGACGTTGACACCGAGCGTCGTCAAGGTTTCAAACGCGCTGACGCCCTCGGGTGTGCCTGGCACCTTGATTAATACGTTCTGGCGGCTGACTGCAATTGAGAGTCGCTTGGCTTCTTCCACCGTGCGCGATGCGTCATAAGCCCAGCGCGGCGCAACTTCCAGGCTGACATAACCATCGTTGCCGCCGCTGGCCTCGAATGTGGGCAGCAACAGGTCGCACGCGGCCTGGATGTCGGGAATGACCAGCGCTTCGTAACGGCGTTCAGCGTCCGGCTCGCTGGTTTTCAGCTTGGCCAGATCATCTGCATAGTAGGGGCTGGTGGCGAGCGCACTCTGGAAAATGGAGGGGTTCGACGTCACACCCGATACGCCATCTTCAGCGATCAATCGGGCCAGTGTGCCGTCCTGGAGCAGGCTGCGCGAGAGGTTGTCCAGCCAGAGACTTTGGCCGAGCGTGTTGACGAGTTGCGTGGTGTTCATGGGAAGCCCTCATGGATGGGAGAAGTTCTGATTCGCTACACAGCGTAGAACACCATCATGACAGCAAGTTCAGCGCCGGGGGGGGCGACAGCGTGACGGCCTATGCAACAGGGGCTTATTCTTCCCAACAAATTGCCAAGCACTTTGGGATTCATTTCACGACGGTGGGGGCGGTTGTCCAGCGAGGCGGGGGAGATTCATTGTTTATAGACCTGAACATCCCGCTAGAATTTTCAAGCTATTTTTGCTCGAATTTCGTATTCACGTTCGTGTTTTACCAGTGACCAGATCACGCGGATGAGCTGGCGACCCAGTGCGCGGATGGCCTGGTTGTGTTTTTTACCTTCAGCACGTTTTTTATCGTAGTAGGCACGCGAAGCGGGCTTTGGAACGTCCGCTCGATGGAAGGGTTAGACCCCAGTCTTGCCTCCATCGCGTGCCCGGTACTCAGCAATCTGTTTCGGCAGGTCGTAGAGGTACTCGAGGAGGAAGTCGAGATAGCTCAGGATGTCCTGCGCGTCGCGTGAGTTTGTCGCCGGCTGCGCGGCCGTAGGGTGCGCGGAATCGTTCGCGAGTTCGCGCAAAGCATTGGCCCACTCCTTCATGATCGGTGGCAAGAGACCCTGGCCGGCCAAGTCTTCAATCTCCTGTTTGAGGTTCGCTCCCTTCGCCCCCTTGTCTCGCAGAGCAGCCTGCATTGCACTTCTAGTCATGACCGCCGCCGCGTCCCAGTTCTCAGCGGAAATGCTTCGCTTGGCTTGCAGCCAGAACCGTCCCACGGACGCTGGCCAGTGCTCAGGATGCTTCTCGTATTTGAGCGGCCAAGGCAGAACACGTAAGGCATGCAAGTCGTGGCTGGCAGACCAGAGACACATGACATAGCCTCGACAATTTCCGCACTCCAAAGTATCGAAGTTCAGAACCTTGCGACCGTTTGGCTTCTTCTTCTCCGCGTGGTGTGCAACCTTGAAGTTGCCGCGTTCCTCGCAGAACGGGCAGGTGATTTCGTACAACGCGAGTTCCGACCCACGTTGCCCGCTCCATTCTCCAAGCTCCCACCAACTCTGCATGTGTGTTGCTCCTGGGGTCTAACGACTAACGAATGAGACCTGCACCCCGCGCATTTTCATCAAGGCCAGGGCAATGCCCGCAAACAGGCCGTATGTAGAGCCGCAGTCTGACACTGAATCAATGTCCAAAACCTGTTGTGTGATAGGGGGAGTCCATGTAGCGGCGCCCCACTTGAACGCAGGGTTAGGCTTCACTGCGGCGATACAAAAGGTGTAATGAGAGTCCGCTTCCCAGCCTCTTTTTTCTCGCGGATCAACTCCATGTCATTCATGCCTGCGAGCATGTCATTGCTGTCTGGGTCCGACATGTGCCCCTCGAATCGCTCACTGGATTCGCGCTCATCGTCAAACTGCGGATCTATCTCGTATAGATATTCTCGAAGGCCATTGAACTGATCTAATACGGTGTCGAGCTTCGCATGGACTGCCTTGAGGCGCTCGTTCAAATACCAGCCGTGTGCAAACCACAGTGCAATGGCTGTGAGAATGACGGTCATTTTTACCGAGCTATCGAACATGTAATTCTCCTTGAAGCCTAACGTAATATCGCCGACATTTGTCGGCGTAAATATCTTACTGGACAAGGCTGGTAATCTGGCATCACGTTCTAAACCTATTGATTCGTATCGTTCAGATTGTCCGGTAACACCGATCATTCCCATGAACGCCACCCCTTCTGATTCTTCTTCCCGGCCCCCAAAACTGCTGGAGCAAATCGTGATCGCATCCAATTGAAGCATTGCAGCTTGCGGACCGAGCAGGCGTATGTGCAGTGGGCGAAACGATACCTCATTTTCCATGGGAAACGTCACCCAGCCGAAATGAAGAATCAAAGAGTAGAGAACAGCCTTGCGGCTGCCCTCCCTCATCAAACCGTGCATGCGGTTTTCCCGCACACGGATTTCCGATGTTCTTTACGCCAAGGCATGCGCCGTCTGCTAGGAGCATAGGGGTCAAGTCAGCGCCCAAGGCCACGCCTGTGCTAGACTTCAGCGCATATTTTGGCTCTATTTTTGGGTAATTTCCATGTCTGGTAGCTCACTCGGCAAACTGTTTTGTGTCACTGTGTTCGGTGAATCGCACGGGCCCGCCATCGGCTGTGTGGTCGACGGCTGCCCGCCCGGGATGGCCCTGGCCGAGGCTGACATTCAGCATGATCTCGATCGCCGCAAGCCCGGCACCTCGCGCCACGTGACTCAGCGCCGTGAATCAGACACGGTGGAAATCCTTTCTGGAACCTATGAGGGTAAAACCACCGGGACGCCGATTGGGCTGCTGATTCGCAATGAAGACCAGCGCAGCAAGGACTACGGCAACATCAGCGAGACCTTCCGCCCCGGCCACGCCGACTACACCTACACGCAAAAATTCGGCGCACGCGATCCGCGCGGCGGCGGCCGCTCGTCGGCGCGGCTGACAGCCCCCATCGTCGGTGCCGGCGCCATCGCCAAAAAATGGCTGAATGAGCATTACGGCGTCGTCATCCGCGGCTACATGAGCGCGCTTGGCCCAGTCGATATTCCCTTTGAGTCATGGGAAGAGGTCAACAACAACGCCTTTTTTGCACCGAGCGCCACCATCGTCCCCGAGCTTGAGGAATACATGGATGCGCTGCGCAAGTCGGGTGATTCGGTCGGCGCGCGCGTTAGCGTGGTGGCAGATAATGTGCCGCCTGGCTGGGGCGAGCCGCTCTACGACAAGCTCGACGCCGACCTGGCACATGCGCTGATGGGACTGAACGCCGTCAAGGGCGTGGAGATTGGCGACGGCATGGAAGTCGCCCGCCAAAAGGGCACCGAGCACCGAGATGAAATCACCCCTGAAGGATTTTTGAGTAATCACGCCGGCGGTATTCTTGGCGGCATCTCGTCCGGTCAGGCCATCGTCGCGCACATCGCGATCAAACCCACCTCGTCGATTCGCTTGCCCGGCCGCTCAATCGACCTGCACGGCCAGCCGATTGAAGTCGTTACCCATGGTCGTCATGACCCCTGCGTCGGCATCCGTGCCACCCCGATTGCCGAGGCATTGATGGCCATCGTGCTGATGGATCATGCGCTGCGCTATCGCGCTCAGTGTTGCGACGTGGCGAGCGGGGTGCCGGTGGTACCGGGCAAAACTGCCTGATCCCACGCGTCTGAATGCTGGTTCAATCCCTGGCGGGGCTCAATATGAGCACATGTCTGTTAAGGCGCTTGATTTCATTCACGACACCCCCGGCAAGAACGGCAACCGCTGGTTATTGGGTGGCGGTGGACAGACCTCTGCTGCGTTGGCGCAATTGGTGAGCGATGCGCGCGAATCCATCGTGATTCAGTCGCCGTATCTGGTGATGTAGGGAAAGGCGCTGGCGCTGTTCAAGGAGGCCGTGGCACGCGGGGTCAAGGTGCGCATCATCACCAACTCATTGGCATCCACCGATAACATTCAGGCGTTTTCAGGCTACCGCAACCAGCGCAAAAAGTTGCTCAAAATGGGTTTCAGATACATGAGTACAAACCCGATCCGGCCAACCGGAAGATGCTGATGTCGCGTGTGAACCCGCCTGACACGCCGCTGCTATAACCCGGTTTGCCCGGGTTGGCGCGTGCTGAGTTAGCGGCCTACACTGAGACACACTCTCTGATTCAATCTGAGCCTAAACAGGAAATGCCCATGCGCCTGCCTATCAGCCTGAAAATCTTCAGTATCACCACGGCGCTGCTCGCGCTGATGGTCATCGTCACCTGGATTTCGGTGCTCAATTTCCGGCAGCTCAACAATCAGGTGCGGGCGCTGTCCGATTACTACCTGCCATTGCAGCAGCAAGTGGCCAGCGTGGAAATTCTGATTCGCCAGCAGATCGTCCATATGGAACGGGTGCTGGCGGGCATGGAGGTGGCGCGCCCGGATGCTGAATATCTCGCCAAAGAATCGAACGGCTTCGACATGCGGGGGGTCAATGCCGACCAGATCGTCGATTCTTCGCTGCGCATGCTGGCTGAGGCCGAAGCGGAAAAGGATTTCGAACTCGACCGTGTCACGCTCGCGGTATTAGGCAAGCAGCTGCCTTCCATTCAGACCGCAAGACAGCACTTTCACATGACCTTTCGCCTGTTCCAGATCGAGGCGCAGGAAGGGTCGCCACGCTCGGAGAAAATCGTGCGCGAAGCGCTGTTGCGCGAAAAGGACACCGTCGATATTGAAATTGGCAAGACCATCGACTTGCTCAACAAACTGACCCAGGACACCGCCACCCAGGCCAAGGCCGAGGAGGAACGCGCCACCACGCTCAACTGGATCATCACCGCGATTGCCACGGTCCTCGGGTTGATCTTCGCCGGGTTCGTCACGCGCTCACTGGTTGAGCCGGTCAAGCGCCTGCTGGGCGGCACGCGTGCAGTGGAAGCGGGGGATCTGGACATCGAGATACTGGTCCAGACCCACGACGAACTGGCCACGCTGGCGCATTCCTTCAACCACATGGTGGTCGGGCTGCGCGAGAAGGAGCACATTCGGTCCACCTTTGGCCAATACGTCGACCCGCGCGTGGTGCGCACCCTGCTGGAAAACCGCATGCCGGCCGACGGCGGCGAGCGCCAGGTCATGTCGGTGTTTTTCTCCGATCTCGCCGGTTTCACCAAAATGTGCGAAGGCCTCACGCCGGACGCCGCCGTGCGGTTTCTTAACCGTTATTTTTCGCTGATGTCCGAAGTGGTGCGCAGCCAGCAGGGCATCGTCGACAAATACATCGGCGATTCCGTCATGGCCTTCTGGGGACCGCCCTTTACCGACCCCGCCGACCACGCCCGCTTGTGCTGCATCGCCGCGCTGGAACAGATGGCGCGCATGGAAACCTTCCGCGCCGCCTTGCCCGAACTGTTCGGCGTGCGTCACGCCCTGCCCGAGGTGAACGTTCGCATGGGCATAGCCAGCGGTGACGTCACCGTCGGCAGCATCGGCTCCGAAACCTCGCGCGGCTATACCGTCATCGGCGACACCGTGAACCTGGCCTCACGACTGGAGCAGGCCAACAAGTTTTACGGTACAAGCATCCTGGTGAGCGAAGCCACGCGCGACTTCGCAGGCGACACTCTGGCCTTCCGCGAAATCGACAGCCTGCGCGTATCCGGCAGACTGGAACCAGAACGGGTGTTCGATTTGATGGATTACACCGAATCGCAGAGCGAGGCCGGACGGCAACTGGCGCAGGCCTATGAAGCGGCACTGGGGCTTTATCGCAAGCAGGACTGGGACGGGGCCGAAGCGGCGTTTCGTGCGTGCCTGGAAGTTGTTCCGGCGGATCGACCGAGTCAGGTCATGCTGGATCGGATTGCGGCGTTTCGGCAGACGCCGCCGGAGGCGGGGTGGGATGGGGTTTGGGTGGCGATGAGTAAGTAGCGTTACTTTTGGGTGTTTTATCTAAAGTTGGTTTTCATTGATGTATTACTCATTAAAACGCGTTTCCGATGTCAGTTCGAAGCGTTTAATGTATTCATACATCACGTCGACAAGCGATTTGTCGCCAAATGCCTTTGCGATCACTATCGCGGACATTAGCCCACGATAAAAATAGTTCCATGCATCGTTTATATGTTCTTGCATTCGCGGTGTTTCATGCATGCCGGAAAGATAAAATTGCGGTGGTTCTCCTCCGTACATGTCCATAGTTTGGGGTGCCGAAGCATGTATGTATCCGGAATAAACGCTACTTATTATTTCACCTACATTGTGCGCTTGGTCTGGATTGGGATCTGTAGATAGCACTCGCGTCACGTAGGCACGAATCTTTTTCCGAGGAGGGAGATTCGGTTTTTCATGGCGCGCTAGCGTGTTCTTTGGGTCAGGAAATTCTTCTGCAAAAAAAGCGAATAAATATTGCTCATGCCGCTTGGTTATTTCATCGTTGGTTATCGCTGCGGCCAGAAACAAAATGTCTTCTTGAATTTCGTCAAGAATGCGGTGTAAGGAAGCTTGTTCTTGGAGCAAACCATGCAGAAGTAATACATCAACCGCTCGCAGAGTTGATATTGACCTGGCAAGCTTAAGGATCAATGCTTGGTAGATCGTTTTTTCTGTGTAGCGATAGACGAATCCGTCAGCCCATTCAACCTCCTGCGGAGGCGGTACTTGCTGTTCAAGCCGTCGAAACGCGTTTTCCAATACAGTGAGAGACTCGTGGAAAAGCTTTCGCATCATGAAGAAGTTTTGCCTAATTTGGTCGGTGCAAGATTTGGGTTCGGGCTCGCTTAAGTCGTTTGTTATTCAATAAACCCATTATCCCCATGACACGTACACGCTGGATGCGTGCTCGGCTTGCTGTCACAACACACAATCTTGCCAGCACGGCAGCCGCAGATGCCTTTCTGGTCCTTGCAGCATTCGGTTGTGGCGATCTGGGCGAGGTGAGCGCCTTTTACGGCGGGTGGGCATGCTTCAAGGGCGGTGGAGCCGGGTTGTGAGACGGTGGTTGTCTGGGCGGGCACAGCAGTGTCAGCCGTGGCGGGCAGCAGGAAGAGCGACTGCGCAAACGTCAGCAGGGCAAACAGGACAATGGGCAAACGAATATTCATGGCGGGCTCCTTGGGGCAATGCGGGTGCATTGACTATATCTGATCCCGTTGAGCGGGATGCGTTCCGCCGGTTTTCTTTTGTTTAAAAACCAGCCCAAGCAGCAGGGCGGCCAATACCAGAATCGCCGCCAGCAGGGTGAAGGCGCTGCCGTAGCCGGCCATGCCAATCATCCAGCCAGTGAGCACCGGGCCGATGGATTGGCCGACGTCCATCACCGTGCGCAGCACACCCATCGACGAACCGTAGCGGCCATTCTGGGTGAGGTCGGCCACCAGTGCGGCGGTGGAGGAGGTGACGGTGGCGAAGCCGATGCCGAACAGCAGGCTGAGCCCCGCCAGAACAAAGAAGCTGGACGCGAGCGGCAATAACGCCACGCTGGCCGCGCCGATCAGCAGGCCGGGGATGATGATCTGCTTGCGGCCTACTCGATCCGACACCCGGCCCATCAGCGGCTTGGCGAACACGATACTGACAAGCTGTACGCCGAGGATGACGCCGATCTGCCACGCCGGGATGCCGAGCGAGGCCGCATACAGCGCGATAAAGGCTTCGATGGCGCCGAACACCAGGTATTGCGCGGCTTCGACCCCACTCACCAGCATGATGCTGCGATCGCGCAGCACGGTGGTGAGGCTGGCCCAGAAGGGCGGCCATTCTTGTTTGGCTGTGGGTGTGGGGTCATGATCACGCAGCAGCAAACCCGCGCCCAGCGCCAGCACGCCGCTGATGGCGCAGGCGATATACACCGCGTTGAAACTCGCCAGCGAAATCAGAAAACCGCCGAGAAACGGCGCAATCGAGCGGCCGACAATGGTGATCGAAGAATACGTGGATAGCTTGGCCGCGCGGTCGGCCGTGTAGCGCGCCGCAATAGCTGCGCTTGCCACCGTGCCGAAAATGGCCGTGGCAAAGCCGTGATAAAAGCGCACCGCCATCAGCTGCCAAGGCGTTTCGATCAGCAGATACAGAAACGGCGCGGTGGCGAACACGACCAGCGAGGCCAACAGCAAGCGCCGCTGGCCCAGCTGGTCAGACAAGGCACCCGCCGGATAGCTGATCAGTACACCGGGTATCGTCGAAGCCATCACGATCCAGCCGATTTCAGCGGGGCTGGCGTTGAGCGCGTGGGCGAACAGCGGCAGTACCGGCGTTTTCGACAGCGTGGAACTGAATATCGCCAGCCCGCCGATGAGGGCGATCAGAACGAAGAACGTACGCTGGTCATATTTCATGAGGTGTTGTGCACGGGGCCCGGACAGCTTTTTGGATTGTAGGGCACCCTGTAGGGATTAACCGTGTCGTGTGCGCTTCGGCGAGTGATGACCTTAAGGGCACCTCTAAAAATCCAGATTTCATCCCAACTGCTGCGTTGCGGAAAAAATTTCTTGCTTACATATAACGCATATGCGGCGCGGCGAAATTTTTTCCGCGCCTTGCATTTGGGCGAACTCTGAATTTTTAGAGGCGCCCTTAAGTTCATAATGGACCTGTGGTCGCCGCTTGCGATCTTGGATGAAAACTACGCTTACCTTATGCCCATTACCGCTTTGTTGCCCACCGATCTTCGCCTGACCATCGATCCCGCCGCACTCGGTTTCGGTGATACGTCCGAACTGATTGATGAACCTTTGCCGTGGATAGGCCAGGCGCGTGCCGAGACTGCTGCGCGATTTGGTTTGGGGATGGATCAACCGAACTACAACCTGTTTGTGCTGGGCGAGGTGGGCAGCGGTCGTTCTTCGCTGCTCAAGCAGGCAATGCACGAAGTGGCTTCGAGCAAGCGGGTGCCGCCCGACCTGTGCTATTTGCATAATTTCGACGCACCGGAAAACCCCCTGGCACTGAGACGGCCGGCGGGTGAGGGGCGTTTGCTGCGCCAGTTGCTGGCGCAGGCGGTGAAAACCCTTCAGGCGGACATTCCGCAATGCCTGGAAGGGCAGGAATACAAAGTCGAAAGCGAGCGCATCGAGAAGGCCTACAAGGTCGAGGAAGCCAAGGCCTATGCCGCATTGCAGGCATTTGCCGAAGCGCGCGGTTTTTCCATGTACCGTGAAGAGGGGCGAATCATGTTTACCCTGACCGGCAAGAAAGGCCAGGCGCTGACCGAGGATGAGGTATTGGCGTTGCCGAAGGCACGCCGGCTCGCGATCGAGCAGGCCGATCAGGAGCTGCGGGCTGAAATCACCCACTATTTTGAGCAGACGCAGCCGCTTGAGCGCGCGATGAACGAAGCGCTGGCCGTGTTGCGGCGCCGGGTGGTTAAGCCGCTGCTGGAGCGTGAATGGCAGGCTATTCGCAACGGGCTGAAAAAGCAGATCAAGGACGCGTCCAAGCTCAACGCCTATCTCGATGCGATTGCACTGGATGTGCTCGACAACCTGGCGCTGTTTCACGGTGCCGATGACGACGAAGCTCGGCAGGATTCGCTGAATTCCCTACTGATGCGTTATCGCATCAATCTGGTGGTTGATAACGGTGGGTGCACCGGTGCACCGGTGATCGTCGAGGACAATCCACTGTTCCGTGCGCTGTTTGGCAGCATCGAATACCAGTCCGAGAACGATGTGCTGATGACCGACTTCTCGTGCATCCGTGCGGGCAGCCTGTTGCAGGCACACGGCGGTTTCCTGATGCTGCATCTGCATGATGTGCTGGCCGACCCGCTGATGTGGGAGAAACTGCGGCGTTTTTTGCGCAGCGGCCGGCTACAAATCGAGGAGCCGGGCGTGTCGTTTACGCCGATTGCGACAGTGTCGCTGGTGCCGGAGGCGGTCGATGTCGAGGTCAAGATCGTGCTGATCGGCTCGCGTGAACAGTATTACGAACTGCAGGAAGTCGCGCCTGATTTCACCCGCCATTTCCGCGCCAAGGTGGATTTTTCCGACAGCTTTTCATCCAGCGCGGACACCCGTCGTGCCTCGTCTGTTTTTGTCGCCCATGCCTGCCGCCAGTATGGTTTGCCGCATTTCTCGGCAGCGGCGGTGGCGCGTCTGCTGGAAGAGTCGCACCGCGAGGCCGACGACCAGTCGCGTGAAAGCGCGATATTCGCCCGCACCGAGGCGCTGGTGATGGAAAGCGCTGCGGTGTGCCGTGTTCGCGGACCGGGGTTGGTTACGGCGGCCGACGTGGAGGCCGCGCTGCAGGCGCATATTGGGCGGCACGATTACCCCGAGCAACGGCTACGCGAATCGATTTTCGAAGGCGATGTGCTGATCGATCTGCATGGCGACCGGGTAGGCCAGATCAACGGCCTCACCCATATCGATCTGGGTGATCACCAGTTCGGGCTGCCGGTGCGGCTGTCAGCGCGCACCTACGCAGGCGAAGAGGGATTGTTGAACATTGAGCGCGAGGTGGAACTGTCCGGCCCGATCCACGACAAGGGTGTGTTTATTCTGCAAGGTTATCTGGCGGGATTGTTCGCTCATCTGGCGCCGCTCTCGCTCAACGCATCGATCGTTTTCGAGCAGCAATATCACGGCGTGGAAGGCGATTCCGCTTCCTGCGCCGAACTCTATGTGCTGCTGTCGTCGCTGTCTGGCCTGCCAATCAGGCAGGGCATTGCCGTCACGGGTGCGGTCAACCAGCACGGCGAGGTGCTGCCGGTGGGCGGCCTCAACGAAAAAATCGAAGGCTATTTCCGCGTATGTGAAGCGGCGGGCCTGGATGGTACGCAGGGTGTGCTGATGCCCGCCCGAAACCGGCGTCATCTGATGCTTGAACCGCGGGTGGTCGAAGCCGTTGCCCAAGGGCGTTTCCATATTCACGCGGTGGACAGCGTCAGTGAGGGCATCGAGCTGTTGACCGGCGTGCCGGCGGGCGAGCTGAGCGCAGCAGGACAGTACCCTCACAACAGCGTGCTGGGGCATGCACAGGACGCGCTGCAGGCTTTTCGTCGTGCCTGCCAGATGCAGGAGCATCCCAAGGGTTCGCGCCGCCCCTATCGCACTATCGATCGTTCCAAGTCGCGTTAATCACCCCGCAAAGGGTCGTGCATACACTGAGGCGTGATCTATAGTGAGATGAGCTAATCCATAGTTGAAGGAGCCAGTCATGAACGCAATGCATCGTATGGAACGTTTCCTGGACCAGCACATGATTCCGTTTGAAATCGTGGCGCATCCTCACACCCAAACCAGCGCCGCCACCGCGCGCGCAGCCAAGATCACGCCCGATCGCGTGGCCAAGGGCGTGCTGCTGAATGGGTTGGATTGCCAGATGGTGGCGATGATCCCAGCCGATCAGGAAATTCACCTCGGCCGGCTGGGTCTGGATAATGATGTCGAGTTCAGCCTGGCCGACGAGACCAGCGTGAGCCGCCTGTTCTCGGAATGTGCACCCGGCGTGGTACCGGGCTTGCCGAATGCCTGGGGGGTGGAAATGGTGTGGGATGATGCCCTGATGGCGCAGCCGGATATATATCTTGAAGCAGGAGACCATGAGCGCCTGCTGCACATTGAAACCCGTTATTTGCGAGAGGCTTTTGGGGATGCGCCGCACTGCAGCTTCAGCCAGCCGCGCAGTCACCACAGCTGACCCTTGGCGGTAGCTATTTGCTTTGCACCACCAGGCAGAGGGTGCAAAGACTTTCATGGAACGTGTGACTTGATTTAGGCTTGGACTTCCTGGCGCAGTGCGCCGAACGATTCATCCTCAAATCAGTCCACATGTTGTGAGTTCAGATAATCCCGATCCCTCGAATAACCCGCATCGACCACTCGGTCGCGGCATGGCATGGATCGCCAGCCTGCTAATACTCGGAATGTTCTATTTTTATTTCGAGAACAGTCTGCAGGCACGCAACAACCCGAACCGACAATTACAGATCGCAGCCGGCGCCGATCTGGTTCTGAAACGCAGCAGAGATGGGCACTATATTTTCCCCGGAACGATCAATGGTCAGCCGGTCACTTTTTTGCTTGATACCGGCGCAACCCTGGTATCGGTGCCAGCGGGATTGGCGGGTGAGTTGGGGTTGAAGGCTGGCGCATATCAACAATCGATCACGGCTAACGGAACGGTTGCCACGCGCGCTACCCGATTGGACGTATTAGCGTTCGGACCGTTCACGCTGAGCGGCGTGCCAGCCAGCATCAACCCTGGCATGGCGGGCGATCAAATATTGCTGGGGATGAGTGTGTTGAAGCACCTGGAATTTACGCAGCGTGGCGACACTTTGATACTGCGCGCGTTGAGTCCGAATGGGAAAATGCTTTGAAATCCGAAAATTCTGTGATATCAATACGCCATCTGTTGGATTCAAGCTTTAAATTGCACTACCTCTGGTAAGCCTTTTTCCTTGAAATTCGATTGATAGAGCATGTCGCTCAATTTTTTAGATAGATAGGAAAAGCAAGATGGAAACGGGTATTGTAAAGTGGTTTAACGATGCAAAAGGTTTTGGTTTTATTACTCCGGATAACGGTGGTGAAGACCTCTTCGCACATTTCTCCGCAATCAACTCCAGTGGCTTCAAGTCCCTGCAGGAAAACCAGAAAGTCAGCTTTGAAGTGACTACTGGCCCCAAGGGCAAGCAAGCTTCAAACATCCAAATCGTTTCGTAATTTAAAACGATCAGGAGAAAAAACCCCGGTTCGCCGGGGTTTTTTTTATTTGTGCCATTTGAAAATTGATACTCTTCGGGTATTTATGCCCTCTGGGTATGCGTGGAGTTCACCATGGCGCTCAAAGCCACAATCTATAAAGCTGAACTGCAAATTGTCGATATGGATCGGAATTATTATGCCGATCACGCGCCGACGATCGCACGCCACCCCTCCGAAACCGATGAGCGCATGATGGCGCGGGTGTTGGCCTATGCGCTCAACGCACAAGAAGGAATTGCCTTTACCAAGGGCTTGTTTGATGTCGATGAGCCCGAGGTGTGGGTCAAAAGCCTGACCGACGAGATTACGTTGTGGATCGATCTGGGTCAGCCTGACGAGACGCGAATCCGTCGTGCCTGCAGCCGTGCTGAAAAGGTGATCGTGCTGTGTTACACCAGCAGTTGCGAACTGTGGTGGAAACAGATCGCCAGCAAGCTGACACGTTTGACCAACTTGACTGTATTGCAACTTCCTACCGACACCAGCCAGGCATTGGCCGCATTGGCCGAGCGCAGCATGCGCTTGCAATGCATGGTGCAGGACGGTGAAATCTGGATCAACAGCGACAAGGCGAGTGTGCCAGTCAAATTGATACCCCTTCTGCCTGTTACAGCCTGAAGGGCACCTCTAAAAATCCAGATTTCATACCCGAAAAGGGCATAAATCCCAACTGCTGCGTTGCGGGAAAAATTTTATGTCCCCGGTCTGACCGGAGACGGTATCCCTTGCGGGCTTGATGACATATCAAACATATGCGGCGCTGCGAAATTTTCCCCGCGCCTTGCATTTGGGCGAACTCTGAATTTTTAGAGGTGCCCTGAAATTCATTTTTCGGGCGGGCAGTTCTCGATACACAGCAATTCGACCTTGCGTTGTCCGCCACATCCCACAAAACAACTATCTTCGGCCGGCAGGCAACCACAATCGGCTTTGCAGCTTGATGCCTGTAACTGCGCACGCACGCTTTCCCGGGTGGGCATTACAGGCTCCAGATAAGGTGGAGGAAGCGTCGGCATCATTCTCGTATACCAACCGTAAGGATGACGATAGGGATAGCTGTTCAGCCAATCGAAGCGCATCTGCAGTTCATAGTGACGCAAGGCAGCAGCATATTGCTCGAGTTCGTTTTCATAGTGTTTCAATGCATCGGTATAGCTCGCCTCCACCTTCGGCTCGATCTCTTTTAGACAAGCTTGGTAACGCGTCTGGCAATGGGTCTGACATAAGTTCTTTTGCACGTCGCAGTCATGAACGCAGGCCAGGCCTTGCGCATCCGTCGGCGGGATCAAGCGGACATGGTTTTGGTACTGAGGCGTGGCGCACCCCGTCAGCGCGGCGAACAAGGCCGTAGCGGAAAAGAGGGGTGTCAGAGCAAGTGAGCGCATCAGGTTATCCGGAAATCCTATACCTGATCAAAGCATAGGTGGTTTCCGGATTATTGCGGGCCAAGAAAGCGTGCTTCGAGTTCCTGCAGATTGAGCTCCTGCAAGATCTGCTGCAGCCGATCACGTGCATTCTTGC
>JAAFGW010000037.1 GCA_010365175.1 Sulfuriferula multivorans
GCGGCGCAAGCGGCTGAGCTTCGAACAACTGTACGACATTCGTGCAGTTCGCGTGCTGGTTCGTCACGAGATTGATTGCTACACGGTGTTGGGACTCGCGCACAACTTGTGGCAGCCCATACCGGGCGAGTTCGACGATTATATTTCGCAACCCAAAAGCAATGACTACCGCTCGTTGCACACGGCGGTGATCGGACCGGAAGACCGCGCCGTCGAGATTCAAATCCGCACCTTTGACATGCATCACCATGCTGAGCTCGGCGTGGCCGCACACTGGCGCTACAAGGAAGGCGGCCGTCAGGACGCGGAATACGAGGAAAAAATCGCCTGGCTGCGACGCATTCTGGAATGGAAGGATGACGTTGCCGACAGCAGCGAATTCACCGAGCAGTTCAAAACGGAGCTGTTTCACGATCAGGTCTATGTGCTGACGCCACAGGGGCGAGTGGTCTCGCTGGATCGCGGTGCGACGCCCGTGGATTTCGCCTACGCGCTTCATACCGATCTGGGGCACCGCTGCCGAGGCGCGAAGATCAACGGCTCAATGGTGCCCTTGAATACCGTGCTGGATAACGGACAGCGAGTCGAAATTATCGCCGCCAAGGAAGGTGAGCCAAGTCGAGATTGGCTTAATACGGCGCTGGGTTATTTAGCGACGCATCGAGCGCGCTCCAAGGTGCGCACGTGGTTTCGTCAGCGTGACGTGGGCGAGCAAGTGAGTCTTGGGCGCTCGCTGCTGGATAAGGAACTCAAGCGTTTGGGCGTAGTGGGGACGAATCATGAAAAGCTCGCGCAGCGGCTCAAGTTCAACAAGTTGGATGAGTTTCTGGCCGCGCTGGGTCGAGGTGACGTGGGTCACCGTGATCTGGTCAACGGCCTGCAGGAACCGGGTAAGCCGGAGCCTGCGCTTGTTCCCAACGCCAAGCCGCGTGCACGCGCCAAAACCGGCAACCCGGTGACGATTCCGGGCTTGGGCGATGTGCCGCTGACGCTGGCACGCTGCTGCAAACCGCAGCCGCCAGATGATATCGTGGCCTACACCACAGTAGGGCGAGGCGTGATGGTGCATCGCAGCGATTGCGCATCACTCCGGCGCGGCAACCCGGCCCGTGCAATGCCCGCCGATTGGGTGCTCGACGCCGGCGCCGCGTTCGAAGTCAATATCCATTTAAAAGCATTTGATCGTCAGGGGCTGCTGCGGGATATCTCGGACGTCATCGCCAAGGACAAGCTGGATGTGTTGCGGGTCAATACCGAGAGCCATGATGAATATGCACATATGCAACTCACGGTGCGTATCAAGGAATTGCAGCAGTTGGCCCGGTTGCTGGCGCGCCTGCAGCATGTACAGAACGTGATCGAAGTTAAACGGAGCTAATGTTGGAATCAGAAGAGACCCCCATTCCACAACGGATGCTCAGACCCTGGTGGCGTAACTGGAAGGTGATGCTGCCGCTATGGCTGGTGATGGGCGGGCTGGTGTGGCTGGGGCTTTACCTTAACGTCGACCGTAGTGTGATTGCTGGCAGCTTGCTGGCAGTGGGACTGATCTCGAATGCGTTTGCCTGGCTGCTGGGAATCGTTGCGCTGGTTCCGATCATTGGCCCGATCATCGTCAAGATCCTGTCGATCGGCTTTATCTGGCTGCTTAACGCAGTGGGTTATCTGGTGTCCTACATAGCCATCCGCCGGGGTTACTCGAAAGATGTACTGACGTATCGCGGCCTGACCGTGGCGATCATCATCGGCATCGTTATGGGCTTTGTACTGGGCAAGCTGCTTTAAGACACTTCTAAAAATCCAGATTTCATCCCAACTGCTGCGTTGCGGAAAAAATTTCTTGCTAACATATCAGTCATATGCGGCGCTGCGAAATTTTTACCGCGCCTTGCATTTGGGCGAACTCTGAATTTTTAGAGGTGCCTTTTAGATATTTGCGTCGGTTTTCAGGATGTCTTGCGCCAACTGTGGCAGACCGCTTGCAGATAAATCGGCCGTGGCAAAAACCAGATCAGTGGGGGCCGCAGCATAGTTGGTGGCGAGTGATTTGAGATAGGCCGGGTCGTAATGCTGCAGCAGCAGGGTTGAAACCAGTTGATCCCACGCCTGTTTGTTCGCCAGTTCCTGCCATGCTGTGACAGTTTCGCTGCCGCGGAGTGGAATCAGGTGCGCAAGCAGACTGTTGATGATTTCGGGATTGTGCAGAAAATGCGCATAGTCCTCAGTCAGCAACTTGACGCGCGCTTCCAGGGGTACCTCAAGACGAACGCAGGCGCTTGCGCGCATGGCCGTGATCAGGGTTTCAGGAACGCGCAAGGCGCCGATTTTCTTGCTTTCGGACTCCACATATACCGTGCGCTTGGGATCAAAGTGGGAAAGCGCAAACCAGATGGCGCTTTCGAAGCTTTTCTGCGGCGGCTGGGGCTGATCTGGCAGGGCGCCAAGTAAAGAACCCCGGTGAGCAGCCAGCGCTTCAAGATCCAGCACTTGCGCACTCGCTTTCTCCAGTTCCAGGAGCAGGCGGCTTTTCCCACTTCCCGTCGTTCCGCACACCACCCGATAGGCAAATAACGATGGCAGGCGAACCAGTTCACTAATGACATGGCGCCGATAGGCCTTGTAGCCGCCGTCGAGTTGCATGGCGGGGAAGCCGATTTTTTGCAGAACATGCGTCAATGAACCGCTGCGGCTGCCCCCGCGCCAGCAATACACCAAAGGACGATAGGATTTGGGCTTGTCGGCGAGGTAGCCTTCGAGGGTGTGCGCGATATTTCGCGACACGAGCGCTGCGCCCATTTTCTTGGCTTCGAACGACGAGACCTGCTTGTACATGGTGCCCACGCACGCACGCTCGGCGTCACTGAGTACAGGCAAATTGAGGGCACCCGGGATGTGATCTTCCGCGAATTCGCTGGGAGCGCGAACGTCGATCACCTCATCAAAGGCGTGCAGTTCGGTTATAAGGGCGGGGGACAAATGGACTCAACTTTCAGGGTGGCGCGCGTAAATACTAAGTAACGGGTGCGATTTTCTCACGGCTGCTGCCTGCTGCTGCGAAATCCTTTGGACTGTGTTGAGTGGATCGCTGATAAAACGAGCTACACAATCCTGGAACTGGCTGTGGATTGCTGTTGAAAGGGGTGGTATCGGGGAGAAAAGAGGGCACAAAGCGATGGCCGCCACAGAAGGGCACCACGGATAGACAGATGGCATAGAGCGCCATTGTCCGGGTCTTGCAAGCCCTAGACTATTTTCAGGGCTGCGAACAAGCGGTCATCACCGCGCCGTCCCGAGACTTCACGGCGGTCGGCAGTGACTCTGCGAGGGAGTGCCGACCCTTGGGGCGCGATGCGGCGGTCGCCTAAACGACGTTCAAGTGGAATAAACTCAACTTGATAAACAGGCAATGCTGACATCAGGGCTGTCCTTGCTTGTTGAAATGTTGACACAGTATAGATGGGATTTCGACACAATGTTTTATTTACGGTCACCAATAAGCGGACTCATTCCTCCGTTTGTCGGTTTTGTGCGACTTCTCAGGTTTGATGGGCGCGAACCAGGCGCAGCTTTTCACGTTGCCACTCGCGATCTTTCTCTGTTGCGCGCTTGTCATGTTCCTTTTTACCCTTTGCCAATCCTATATCCAGCTTGATGCGGCCTTTTGAGAAATGCATATTGAGCGGGATCAGGGTAAAACCTGCGCGCTCGGTTTTGCCTATCAGTTTACTGATTTCAGACGCATGCAGCAGCAGCTTACGCGAGCGGGTAGGATCGGGGTGGATATGGGTGGATGCGGTGAGCAGCGGGCTGATGTGACAGCCGATCAGATAAACCGCGCCATGTTTGACGATGACGTAGGCCTCCTTCAGTTGCACTCTGCTGGCGCGAATAGCCTTGACTTCCCAGCCTTCCAGGACGAGTCCGGCTTCGAATTTCTCTTCGATGAAATAATCGTGAAAAGCTTTTTTGTTGTCGGCGATGCTCATGGCGTGCGGGCTTGCGTACAATTCTTGATTTTACAAGGCTTTAGGTGCTCATGGCGCGTGTGGAAAAAAGTGTGCTGGTGGCACACCCCCCTGAACGCATGTTTGAACTGGTGGATCGGGTCGAGGATTACCCCGTTTTTCTGCCTTGGTGCGGCGGGACCGAATTGAAAATCCGGGACGAAGACCTGACCGTCGCCACGATTCACATAGCCTACATGGGCATCCGCCAGAGTTTTACGACCGAGAACACCAAGATCTATCCGCATGAGATGAAAATCAAGCTGAGGGACGGTCCTTTTTCTGAACTGGAAGGGAATTGGGCGTTTATCCCGCTGGGCGAGGAGGCTTGCAAGATTGAGTTTCGCTTGCGCTATGTATTTTCCAGCCGTGTTCTGGAAACGATATTGGCACCGGTTTTTAGTCATATCACCAATACCTTTGTCGATGCGTTCGTGCGTCGTGCCGATGAGATGTTTACCCAATGACCGCAGTGCCTATCCATATAGAAGTGCTCTACGCACTGCCAGATGTGCAATCTCTGATACAGGTTCAGGTGACAGAAGGTGCGACGGTAGAAGCGGCGATCCGCGCTTCGGGCGTGCTGGAAAGTTTTCCGGAAATCGACCTGGCCACGAATAAAGTGGGGGTTTTCAGTAAGCTGGTGAAATTGAACGAGCGGGTGCGGGACAAGGACCGTGTGGAAATTTACCGGCCATTAATTGCCGATCCAAAGGAAGTGCGCCGCAAACGCGCGGAGGAAGGCAAAGTAACCAAGAAAGGCGGGGGCGAGGCTGCCCCGGGGCCATCCGCCGCAGTTGATAAAACTGAAGCCTAGCAATGTAATTCAGTCATACACCGCACTTGGCCGCTGATAGCGCCTCAATAGCCGAAGCCGGCTTTTCCTCTGCGCCAAAAAGAAAAGCCTTCCAGCATGCCGGAAGGCTTGATGGCAGAGCCGGGGTTATTTAGTCGCCGACTTTGATCAACGGGTAGTTAAGCTGCGCCATCCCTTTGCGGACATGATCGCTGGCTTCTGCGGATTCCTTGATCACTTTGGCGCTGTCGCCTTTCTTGGCAGCTTCTTCTGCGTCTTTCAACGAATCCGCGGCAGTTGTCCACAGTGCGTTCTTGGATTTAGCCATTTTCACGTCAGCCTGGGCTTGCTTAAGCGCGGCCTGGGCTTCAGCACTAATCGAAGGGGTGGCAGCCTTTGCCGTAGGTGCACTCCCTGGTTTGTTGATGTACAGATCGGCACAACCAGACAGGCCCAACAGGGCAACGGAAGTCAGTGCAAGTAAAACTTTGGACATTGTTTTATCTCCTCGAGTTGTATGGCATTCAGGGGTGGGCAGTCTAACCACGCGCCCTAGCAGCTTTTTTGATGCTGGGGCAAAGTTAGCCGCATCGAGCCGAGTAGTCAACCTGTTGGCGTGCAATTAAGTTGGTAGATTACAACCAAGCAGGTTTTGCAAGCAGATTTAGGCAAGTCTTGGTTTGTGTGGTGGCTGGCCGCCGCGTATAATTCCGCTTTGCTATGAAGGAAAGCCCATGCGTGTTCTGCAAAAAGCGCTGACGTTCGACGACGTTCTGCTCGTTCCCGCCCATTCTTCCATCCTTCCCCGCGAAGTCAGCTTGTCTACACAGTTGACGCGCACCATCACCCTGAATCTTCCTCTATTGTCCGCCGCGATGGATACGGTGACCGAGGCGCGCCTGGCGATTGCGTTGGCTCAGGAAGGGGGTGTTGGCATTATTCACAAGAATATGAACACCGAGATGCAGGCGGCTCAAGTACTGGCGGTCAAGCGCTTTGAGTCCGGCGTGGTCAAGGATCCGATTACTGTGGCGCCGCAAATGACGGTGCGCCAGGTGCTTGAAATTACCCGTAGCAAGCGAATTTCCGGCCTGCCTGTGATTGACGGCGGCAAGGTGGTCGGCATTGTCACCAATCGCGATCTGCGCTTTGAAACCAGCCTCGATCAGCCAGTGGCCAACATCATGACGCCGAAAGATCGGCTGGTGACAGTGCAGGAGGGGGCCAATCTTGATGTGGCAATGGCGCTGCTGCACAAATATCGGCTTGAGCGCGTGCTGGTTGTGAATGATGCGTTCGAGCTGCGCGGCCTGATTACCGTCAAGGATATCCAGAAATCCAGTGAGCATCCTCTGGCATGTAAGGACGCGATGGGTCGCCTGCGCGTGGGCGCAGCCGTGGGCACCGGCGAAGGCACCGAAGAACGCGTGGCCGCGCTGGTGGCGGCAGGCGTCGACATCATCACGGTGGATACGGCGCATGGGCATTCCAAGGGGGTGCTCGAGCGGGTGCGTTGGGTTAAACAGAATTTCCCCGACGTCCAGGTCATTGGCGGCAACATCGCCACGGCATCAGCTGCGGCAGCCCTTGTCGAACATGGTGCCGATGCGGTCAAGGTCGGCATTGGCCCCGGCTCCATCTGCACCACCCGCATGGTTGCGGGCGTAGGTGTGCCACAAATCACCGCTGTGGCGAATGTGGCAGCGGCCTTGGCAGGCAGTGGTGTAGGGGTGATTGCTGACGGCGGCATTCGTTATTCCGGCGATATCGCCAAGGCCATTGCAGCCGGTGCCAATTGCGTGATGCTCGGCGGCTTGCTCGCGGGTACCGAAGAAGCGCCAGGCGAAGTCGAATTATTTCAGGGGCGCTCGTACAAATCCTATCGTGGGATGGGTTCGCTTGGTGCGATGCAGCAAGGTTCCAGCGATCGCTACTTCCAGGACAATGAGAAGAGCGCCGAGAAACTGGTGCCCGAAGGGATTGAAGGTCGGGTGCCGTACAAAGGTAGCGCGCTGGGCGTGATCCATCAGTTGATGGGCGGATTGCGGTCCAGCATGGGTTACCTTGGCGTGGCCAACATTCCCGACATGCACGCCAAGGCCGAATTCGTCGAGATCACCTCGGCCGGCGTACGCGAATCGCATGTGCACGATGTGCAAATCACCAAGGAAGCACCGAATTACCGTGTTGAGTAGCAGACGGTAAAGCGGTGATTTCGAGGGAAAGTCACGCAGTGCGTGGCTTTAGGGCACCTCTAAAAATTCAGAGTTCGCCCAAATGCAAGGTGCGGGAAAAATTTCGCAGCGCCGCATATGCTTGATATGTAAGCAAGAAATTTTTCCCGCAACGCCGCAGTTGGGATGAAATCTGGATTTTTAGAGGTGCCCTTTATTTTTCCCGGTTTCGGCCCCTTTTTATCCAACCCCTGTTCTGAATCCTGAAAATGCACCAGAAAATCCTCATTCTTGATTTTGGCTCGCAATACACCCAGCTGATTGCACGTCGTGTGCGCGAAGCCGGGGTGTATTGCGAATTGCATCCCAACGACGTGACCGAACAGTTTGTGCGTGAGTTTGCACCCGCCGGCATCATTCTTTCTGGCGGGCCGAACTCGGTTTACGACGAAGAAACGCCGCGCGCGCCACAGGTCGTATTCGAACTGGGTGTACCGGTGCTGGGGATTTGCTACGGCATGCAAACCATGGCAGCCCAGCTTGGGGGGAAAGTGGAAAATGCCGCCAAACGCGAATTCGGTTATGCCGAAATCCGTGCGCGTGGCCACACGGCACTGCTGCGCGACATTCAGGACCGCGTCAACGACGAAGGTCATGGACTGCTCGATGTGTGGATGAGCCATGGCGACAAAGTCACCGAACTGCCTTTGGGATTCAAGGTGATGGCATCCAATGCTGCCACGCCGATTGCAGGCATGGCTGACGATGCGCGCAAGTTTTATGGCGTGCAGTTCCACCCCGAAGTCACGCATACCTTGCAGGGGAAAACCCTTCTCAATCGCTTCGTGCGTGACTTGTGTGGCTGCGCCGGCGACTGGAACATGCCCGACTATGTCGATGAAGCCATAGGACGCGTTCGTTCGGAAGTCGGTAGCGATGAAGTCATTTTGGGCCTTTCCGGGGGCGTGGACTCTTCCGTTGTCGCCGCGTTGTTGCACCGCGCTATTGGCACGCAACTTACCTGCGTGTTCGTCGATAACGGCCTGCTGCGCCTGAATGAAGCCGAGCAAGTCATGCAGACCTTTGCCGACAACTTGGGAGTCAAAGTCATCCACGTCGATGCGCGTGATCGCTTCATGGATGCATTGGTTGGCGTATCTGATCCTGAGCAGAAGCGGAAAATAATCGGCCGCGAATTCGTCCATGTGTTTCAGGAGGAAGCCGAGAAACTGCCGAAAGCCAAATGGCTGGCGCAGGGCACCATTTATCCTGATGTGATCGAATCGGCCAGCGCCAAAACCAAGAAGGCGCACACCATCAAGAGTCACCACAACGTCGGCGGCTTGCCAGATACATTGCATCTGAAACTGCTGGAACCCTTGCGCGAATTGTTCAAGGACGAAGTGCGCGAACTGGGCGTTGCGTTGGGTTTGCCGCACGACATGGTCTACCGTCATCCCTTTCCGGGTCCTGGATTGGGTGTGCGCATCCTGGGCGAAGTGAAACGAGAATTTGCCGACTTGCTGCGCCTTGCGGACGCAATTTTTATCGAAGAACTTCGCGCTTCCGGTTGGTACGAGAAAACCAGTCAGGCCTTCACGGTGTTTCTGCCAGTCAAGTCGGTCGGCGTGATGGGCGATGGCCGTACTTACGATTACGTCGTCGCCCTGCGCGCCGTCGTTACCAGCGATTTCATGACCGCGCATTGGGCCGAGTTGCCTTATACTTTGCTCGGCAAAGTGTCTAATCGCATCATTAACGAAGTGCGTGGCATCAACCGTGTCGTCTATGACATCAGCGGCAAGCCCCCTGCAACCATCGAATGGGAATAACCCGCTAGCAGCCTGTCGGACTTGAAGAATCGTAGCGAAAATTCGGCTGGGCGAGGACAGATTTTGACGGTTTTGCAAGTCAATAGTCGTTCTATTGACCAAAAAAACGGCGAAATATGGACCGGCCAGGCGGATTTGCAGCCGACTTCCTTCAAGTCCGACAGGCTGCTAGTGCCCACAGTCGTCGTTATTGGCGGCGGCCCGGCGGGTTTGATGGCGGCTGAGGTGTTGGCGCGAGGGGGGGTGCAGGTTGACCTGTTTGATGCCATGCCTTCGGTGGGCCGCAAATTCTTGTTAGCCGGCGTGGGCGGCATGAACATCACCCATTCCGAACCGTTTGATGCTTTCCTGTTGCGCTACGGCGCACGCGTCACTGAAATCAAACCGCTGCTTGAAGCCTTTCCTCCCGCAAAGCTGCGTGACTGGATTCACGGTTTGGGGGTCGAGACCTTCGTCGGCTCGTCAGGACGCGTATTCCCGATGGATATGAAGGCCGCGCCGCTGTTGCGCGCATGGCTGCATCGTCTGCGCGAGAGGGGGGTGCATTTCCACGTGCGCCACCGCTGGCTAGGCTGGGATGATCGGGACGCACTGCGCTTTGCTGCAGATAGAAGCGAGTTTTCCACAAAAGCTGACGCCGTGGTGCTGGCGCTGGGAGGCGGAAGCTGGGCGAAACTGGGATCAGATGGCGCATGGCAATCGTTGCTGGCACAGCGTGGTATTGGGGTTGCGTCATTGCAGCCGTCGAACTGCGGCTTCGACGTGGCGGGCGGATGGAGCGAACATCTGCGCAGTCGCTTTGCCGGACAGCCACTGAAAACCATGGCGCTGCGTTTCACCGATGAGGCGGGCAATATTCAACAGCGCAAGGGCGAACTGATGCTATCCGATAGCGGGATCGAGGGCAGTGTGGTCTACGCCCTGTCGGCGTCGCTGCGCGACACGATAGCGGCGCGGGGCCCGGTTTCCATCGAACTGGATTTGGCACCGGACAAGTCACTGGAGCGGATTGTGGTCGAGGTTACCCATCCGCGCGGCTCACGTTCGTTATCCAGCCATCTGCAAAGCCGCGCCGGGATCAAAGGCGCGAAGATGGCGCTGCTGAATGAACTGTTGTCGAAAGCGCAGTTGAATGATCCGCTCGCTCTGGCCCATGCGATAAAATCGCTGCCGCTCACGTTGGCTGCGCCGCGTCCGCTCGATGAGGCGATAAGCAGCGCGGGCGGGGTGCGTTTCGATACGCTGGATGAAAACCTGATGTTGCGTGATCTTCCCGGCGTATTTTGCGCGGGCGAGATGCTCGACTGGGAAGCGCCTACCGGTGGCTATCTGCTCACGGCCTGTTTTGCCAGCGGACGCGTGGCGGGGCAGGGCGCGTTGAATTACTTACACATATAAGATGCTGCGACTGACTGAACTCAAACTCCCACTCGACCATGCGCCCGAAGCTTTGCGTGCGGCTATTCTGCAACGCCTTGGCATCACGGACGATGAACTGCTTCAGTTCAGCATTTTCAAACGCAGTTTTGATGCGCGCAAGAAGCACGCGATGCTGATGATTTATGCGCTGGATGTCGAAGTCAAAAATGAAGCGGCATTGCTGAAGCAGTTCCGCAATGATCGCCATCTCATGCCGACACCGGACACAACCTATCGCTTCGTGGGTCAGGCATCTGAACCCTTGGCGTCGCGACCGATCGTGGTTGGCTTTGGTCCCTGTGGCATTTTCGCCGCACTGGTGCTGGCGCAAATGGGCTTTAAACCCATTGTGCTGGAGCGCGGCAAGGCAGTGCGCGAGCGGACGAAGGACACCTGGGGGCTATGGCGTAAGCACACGCTCAATCCGGAATCCAACGTGCAGTTTGGCGAGGGTGGCGCGGGCACGTTTTCCGATGGCAAGCTGTACAGCCAGATCAAGGATCCCAAACACTACGGGCGCAAGGTCATCGCTGAATTTGTCAAAGCGGGCGCGCCGAAAGAAATCGTGTATGTGTCGAAACCCCACATCGGCACCTTTCGCCTGGTGGGGGTGGTTGAGGCTATGCGTCACGAGATTGAGGCGCTTGGTGGAGAGATCCGGTTCGAGCAGCGGGTGACGGATGTGCTGATTGAAGAAGGCGCCACCGGTAAGCATATCCGTGGCGTGGTGCTGGCCGGCGGCGAAACGCTGCGCAGCGATCATGTCGTTCTCGCGCTCGGCCACAGCGCACGCGATACTTTCGAGATGTTGCATACACGCGGCGTCTTCATGGAAGCCAAGGCTTTTTCGATAGGCTTTCGCATCGAGCATCCGCAGTCACTGATCGACAAAGCCCGGCTGGGGCCGAATGCGGGGAATCCGCTGCTGGGCGCGGCCGATTACAAGCTGGTGCATCATGCGAAAAATGGCCGCTCGGTGTACAGCTTTTGCATGTGCCCCGGTGGCACAGTTGTGGCGGCAGCATCCGAGCCAAATTGTGTTGTCACCAACGGCATGAGCCAGTATTCGCGCAACGAGCGCAATGCCAACGCCGGCATCGTCGTCGGTATTACCCCTGAGGATTATCCGGGCGGTCCGCTGGCCGGGATTGAACTGCAGCGGACGCTGGAATCGCACGCGTTCGAGCTGGGCGGGGGAAATTACGAGGCGCCGGGACAACTTGTTGGCGACTTCCTGGCAGGCAAGCCTTCTACACAACTCGGTAGCGTTGAACCGTCGTATCAGCCCGGTGTGCGCCTCACTGACTTGGCTACCTGCCTGCCGGATTACGCCATCGAGGCGATTCGTGAAGCGCTGCCCGCATTCGATCAGCAGATCAAGGGATTCTCAATGCATGATGCCGTACTCACCGGTGTCGAGACGCGTACTTCGTCGCCGCTGCGGATTACGCGAGGTGAGGATTATCAAAGCCTTAACGTCAAGGGTCTGTACCCGGCAGGTGAGGGCGCGGGCTACGCCGGTGGCATTCTTTCTGCAGGCGTGGACGGCATCAGGGTAGCAGAGGCCGTGGCGCTAGATTGCCTTGGACAAGCGACACCCATCTTACAGTCCTGATCCTTGCGGCTGAGTAGAATCAATTCAGCCTTACATTTGTCCGCAGACACACATGCATTTACCCACAACGTGAAAACGCCCCTGGATTGCTCCGGGGGCGTTTGGCCGTTCGCTAACAGAACACGCTGCTCAATCAGTCTTGCTTGTCTTTGCGCAACTTGGCCAGCCAGTGCTCCATTTGCTTGCCAGCCGCTTCGCGACCGCCCAGACCGAAGGAGAGTGCAATGGCCACCGCCACTGCGCCAAACACCAGGAGGAACGCCAGGTTGACGATCTCGTCGGCAATGCCCATGGCAGACGGGCCCATGGCCACCACCAGACCCAGTATGGCGTAGCGGGCGATGCTGGCCATGCCAATGGCACTGTCGCCACTTGCGCGCATGATCGCCCGATAAGCCAGATTGGCCAGCCAGAAACCGATCAGCAGAATGCCCACGCCGAGCAGCACATCGCCACCAAACTGGATGAACATGCTAACCAGAGACTCGACCTGGGTGAAGTCAAGGCGATGTGAGGCTTCAACCGTGGCAAACAACATGGCGAAAAAGACCATGACGCGTGTGACCAGGTCGGAGGCCTTGAAGTCTTCCGAGAAAATATGCTCCATCCCCATCTTGGCGGGAAGATTATTCAGTCCCATGTTGACCAGTAGACCACCCAGCAGCCCTGCAGCAAAGCGCGCTACGTACCAGGTAATGAACAGGATCAGCACTGCTGCGAAAATGTTGGGGATGGATTGCATCATCATGCCCAACATTTCGGTGGCTGGACCGGAAATGGCGGTGATCTGAAGCGCATCCAGCGCCGCAATCAACACGGGCACGAACACCAGGATAAATACCAGCAGACCTGCTAGCTTGGACAGTTCCAGGCGATCCTGCATGCCAGCCGATTCGCCCAGTTTGTCAGCACCAACCGCTGCCAGCAGGTTGGTGACCAGACCGCGCAGGATTTTAGCTACCAGCCAGCCGGCCAGAACGATAATCGCAGCAGCAAAGATATTCGGCAGCATGGCCAGGGTTTCGCTCACCATATCGCGTACCGGGTCGAGCATGCCATCCAGCTGCATGACCCCCAGCACAGCAGGCAGGAACATCAGGATCACCAACCAGAACAGGACATTGCCCACACTGTCGCCCATGGGGGACATGCCGGCATTTTCGACGAGTTTTTCATCCCACTGGGTCGCTTTGAGGGCACGGTTGGCCAAGCCTTTCACAACCGTGGCGGCCAGCCAGGCAACCAGGAGCACGCCAGCCAACAGGTGGGGCAGGTAGGTCATGATCTGGGACATCATCTCGGCAAACGGCCCGGAGAGCTGATCCAGATTAAGCGTGTTGAATACCCCTAATATCGTGGCAAGGAGAATGAACCAGAAGGCTCCCAGCGCAACACCACCTTCGACATCCATGGGCTTGCCCACGGAGCTCGAGACAAAGGAATTGACGCGAAGCATGGAAAGAAGCTTGCGTACCGCTGCCCGGGCTAAAAGGGCTATTAAATAGCCTACAACCAGGATGCCCACCGCCCCGAGTATTGCAGGCAAATGTTCGCCCAAGGCATTCTGAATTGCCGTGGAAAATACACTTAAATCCATTTTGTTACTCCTTCCATGGTGGGGACACATGGTGGGGACACAGGTTTTATAGTTGATTACTTGAGCAGGTTGTCCCGAATCTACGCAATCAGTAATATTATCATTTGATATATTATTATCAAAGAATGATGGCATAATTTGGTTTTGGCTATCCTGCGCGCCTGCTGGCCACGTTGCAATTCCAACCCATGATGGACGCTAACCTCTAGATGGCTTGGCTACGTGATGAAGGTTGAGCCGGTTGACGTGATGGGATCAAACGAAATGAAGGATTCCTGAATGACCAATCCGCTTGCTACAGAAACGCTCAAGCAATTGCGCATCATTATTAGCGCAGTCCGACAGCATTTTCGTGCGCTGGAAGAGGTCTGTGGTGTCTCTGGCGCCCAGATATGGATTTTGGCTGCGATCGCGGAAACGCCGGGCATTACGGTATCCCAATTGGGCAAAACCCTTTCTGTCCACGTTTCCACCGTCAGCAACATGCTGGACAAATTGGCGAAAGCCGGCTTGGTGGAACGTTTGCGTCGCGAAGATGATCGTCGGGTCGTCAATCTGCAACTGACGGCAGAGGGTCAGACGGTATTGGCACGAGCGCCTCAACCTCTAACCGGACTGGTCCCTCATGCGCTGGATAACTTGCCCGAGCCTGCACTGATCCGCCTGAATGAAGATCTGGCGTTGCTGATTCAACAGATGCAATATGTGGATCATGGCAATGCCAACAAGCCTTTATCTGTCCTGGTTCGTTAACCAGAAACGCTTAATTTGACTGGAGTAAAAACTATGACAAACGAAACAACCCCAATACCCGAAAAAGCTTCTGGCATGGATACCAATCGCAAGATCATGCTGATCCTGGTGGCCGTGTTGATAGTGGCCATTGTGGGCATGTTTGTATGGAAGTCTGCAGCAGTCAATACCGTGGAGAAAAAACTGGTTCAGGTTCAGACCGAGCGTGTGCAGGAGCGCGCTGACTTGATCGAGCAGGCGCGTCAACTGGATGCGCGCTATGACGTGGAATCTCTGAAGCGATTCAGCACGCCGCTGGCTTGGGCCATTCGTCGGGAGCTCATGGCATCCAACCTGGATCAGATCGATCAATATCTAACCGAATTGGTGCAGATGGCGGGTTTCCAGTCTGCCGTGCTGGCCAATCCGGAAGACAAAGTCATCGTCGCCAGTGATCGCAAAATGCTCTCCGAGGCTTTTTCTGCTATTTACCCAGGCGTATATCTGCAAGTCAAGGAGGTCAAAGTGGAACCCTCAACCAATGGAGGGTTGCGTGCCATCATTCCGATCATGGGCCTGAGTCAGCAACTGGGCACACTGGTCGTGGAATT
>JAAFGW010000038.1 GCA_010365175.1 Sulfuriferula multivorans
TTGTTTCGTTCAGGAAATTTTACTCAAGTAGAGGGAGAAATACGATGAAGGGCAGCATCTTTTGGGTCATGTTTGCTACGGCCTCGCTATTAGGGTGTAGTAAATCCGAAGAGGCAGCTGTCTCTCCCCCCATCCTGGAAGTCCCGCAACAAGCCCAACAAGCTCCGATGGACTCACAGTTTGAACCGGTTCCGGCTCAAACCACCGAGCCTGTAGCCGCCGAGGGGGTAACACCTCCTACCCAACCATTGGTGGTGGCGCCCGCTGTCCCAGCCAAGTCCACGCAACCCATCGCTGCCAAGCCTGTGCAAACCGCACCCGTAAGCCCAGCCACCATTGCTGCTGAGGCAAAGCCTGTCGCGCCCAAGCCAGACTTGGCGCACGGCCAGCAAATTTATCGCCAGTCATGCGCTGTGTGTCACGACAAAGGGATCGCTGGCGCACCTAAACCAGGCGATACCCCTGCCTGGTCTGCACGGCTTGCACAAGGGATGGATGTGCTTTACAGCACGGCCTTGCTTGGCAAAGGCGCGATGCCGGCCAAGGGGGGGAACCCATCCCTGGCCGATTCTGACGTCAAGGCTGCGGTCGATTTCATGGCGGCTCAATCTCGCTAAGACTTCATGTCGCTTGTCTGCCCACATTGCGGTAGTCATCAGATCCGCAGCGCTGAGTTGCACGCCCATGACGGCGTACGACACATGCTGTTCAGCACGCCACGGCGCTGCCGCACATGCCGCAAGCGTTTCTGGACAGCCAATCCATACAAACCTTTATTGCTATTGACTGCGGTAGCCGTGTTGGTCGGAATCACAACCTGGTTCGCGTTGGAGGACAGTCCCAACATGTCGGCCAGCCAGGCACCCAACAAGCTACCCCACGCCCGTGCAGCGCAGGGTGATGCCAAAGCCCAGTTGCAACTGGGCTTGCGCTATGTCGAAGGCGATGGCGTCATCCAGAACGACAAGGAAGCGGCCAAGTGGTTTGCGCTGGCGGCCAAGCAGGGTTTGCCTGAAGCGGAATATCACTACGGCCTGATGTTGTTGAAGGGCCGCGGCGTGGTGCAGGATTACAAAGCCGCCTTCAACTGGATTGAAAAGCCGGCAAAGCGCGGTTACGCCAAGGCCCAGTACAGCCTGGGCGAGCTCTATCGCTACGGCACCGGCACAACCATCAACAAGGCACGCGCCTATCTCTGGTTCAACCTCGCTGCGGCACAAGGTGTGGATGCCGCAGTCAAGGCGCGTGACGGCCTGGTATGGCAGTTAAAGCCTGAGCAGATTGTTGAAATGCAGGAAGAAGCCCGGCAGATGACCCGCTCTGCGCACACGCCGGCATCCGCGCCCACACTCGCACCCCAAGCCCCTCCCGCCACCCCCTGATTTCGAAATTAATCATGCGCGTGACTGTTGTCGGAGCGGCCATAACCCATGCGAACTCAGTTCATACGGGCCTGCGCGGATAACGCATCCTGCTTCAGGTCTCCCAGTATCAAAACCGCATTCAATCCCCATGAACATGGTCCGGCGAGGGCTTGCGCGATAGCCACACCCCCAGGGTGATAAGCAGACAAACCACGCCGGCCAGCGTGAAGGTAAGCGGTGCCCCCAAGCTGTGGGTGCCATATCCAATCGCGGGATAGGTAATCAACCAAAAAGCGTGAGTGAGTGCGAAATAGGCGGCATAAACCCGTCCCCGGTTTGCTTCGCTCGTGTGTTCAGCAAGCAGCGTCGACGAGGGAATCGCGATCAGCGCCTGGCCTGATCCATTGAAGAACCAAAGCAAGGCAAAAACCAGCAGCGGCGGCTGCAACACGCCCGGCAGCAAAAGCAAACCCAAGGCAAATCCGCCCAGAAGCAAGGCACGTTCCGCCCATCTGTGGCGCAATCCATGAAGTTCGACGCGATTACTGGCCACTGATTCGTAGCGGCCCGTCGCACGGCCCAGCATGATTGCGGTGAGGGTGGACCCCACTCCGACGGCAGCCATTGCGATGACAAAACCGTTCTCGCCAAGGCCCAGGGTCTCACGCACATAAACAACGGTTGCGACGATTGCAGCCGCACCCGCAATGGCCTCGACAAAGCTAAATATCAGGGCACGACGCAGCGACGCCTCGCGCAATAGCATCTGGATGCCGAAGCCCATTTCGCGCAAGAATGCCATCGGCAAAAACTTTGGGGACGGCTTGGAGACATGGCGCAAAGAACTAGCCGCTACCAATGCAGCAGAGACAAGATAACTCGCTGCATCGAACCAGAACAACCACTGCAGCCCCAGCAGGGCAACAAGAAGCCCGGCGAGCATGGGCGCCAGCATGGCTTCCATATCGACAGCCACGCGCGATAAAGACAGTGCCTTGACATAGTGTTCACGCCCAACCACATCGGGAATGCATGCATCGTAGATCGGTGTGAAAAATGCGGTAGCTGCGTTGATCAAAAAGATCATCACGTAAACCTGCCACACGCTCTCGATAAACGGAAACAGCGCCAGAAGGCCAAATCGCACGACATCTGCAAGAATCAATATGTGCTTGCGGTTTACCCGGTCCGCAAGGACCCCCGCCGGCTGAGAAAACAGCAAAAACGCCAGAATCCGCAACATCAAAGCGTTGCCGATCACGACAGCAGCAGACCCGCCGCCCACCAACTGATGTGCGAACAAAGCCAACCCCACCGTTGTCACGCCGCTGCCAATAAGCGAAATGACCTGGGCTGAAAATAGCAGCCTGAAATCGCGATTACGGGCGAGCGGATTTGCGAACAGACTGGTCAGAGTCACTCTATTGGTCTCTCTTCACAGGCCAAGACGGCACCTCAAGCATTCCACCGGGACAATCGGAAACGCGTACCCCAACCTTACCTACAAAATCATGCGGCATCGCCCGGCTCACTTCGCCTGTTGAAGGCTTGCGTAAAATCCGCTCACTTTGACGGTAACGGTCACGGGCCGATCTCCACGATTACGCCAAAACCAACCGTGCGTTCCGTCAAACGGTGCGACAAATGTCCCTTGAGCACTGGTTTGCTGCTGGTCTTTCCAGTAACTGGTGAAATCTGACCCGGCATTCACGCGCTCGCCGTGCATGTCGAAATTGACCTTTCCGCCTTCGGCTTTCCAGCTAAAGACGAACTGCTCACCTTGTCGCATGGTGGCCTTGATTTCATCGCCTTCGCCGGGTTGCAGGGTCAACATCATTTCGTCACTGCGGAAAGGGGCTTCACTCGCGGTCACGATCGGCGCAGAGGCTTGTGCCGCCGGTGCAGCTGCAATCTCACTGTCGGGCTGCCGCGCAGCAGAAGTGTCCGGGATCAGTGCCGATGCAGCCTCAGTTTCAGTTTCAGTTTCAGGGGCACTGAGCGTAGTCAGCCCCAGTGCCTTTCCAATCCCGGTTGGATCGATGCCATGCTCGGCCGGCAGCACGGTGGTAATCAGGATTGCAGCGGCGACGACGAGTGCGATGCCCGTCGCCTTGAACAATTGAGGCAAGCTTGGCAGCGGGTGTGTATTGTGTGTGGTCATCTCTGGATCCTTCAATTCTAAAGTGTGAAATAGCTGGTTAGTTGATGGCCCATCAGGATGAATCCCGCGGCCATCAACACGGCATTGGTCGCGTATGCCTGACGCCAGAACGCACCGGAGCGTCGCCAGAATCCCATGGCAATGAGAATGGCGGCAAGCGCGAGTAACTGCCCGAGTTCAACCCCGACATTGAACGCGAGGATGTTGGGCACCAGTCCCTCCTGCGATAGCGTGAATTCCTGCAGCTTGGTGGCAAGACCGAATCCATGAAAAAAGCCAAAGATCAACACTGCGGCCTTGGTGTTGGGTTGAAAGCCCAGCACCCGTTTGAAGGCGCCCATATTGTCGAGCGCCTTGTACACGACCGAGAGGCCGATGATGGCGTCGACAATGTAGGGATTGACGTGCGTTCCGCTGAGCACGCCGTACAGTAGCGTCGCGCTATGGCCGACGGCGAATAACGTGACGTAGATCCCAACCTCGCGCATTCGATACAGGAAGAAAACCACGCCGAATAAAAACAGCAGGTGGTCATATCCCGTGACCATGTGCTTGGCGCCCAGATACATAAACGGGATCAGTTGCATGCCGCTGGCTTGCTCGATAAACAGCTTGTCATCCTCGGCAACGCCGTGCGCGAAAACACCCGTCGCCATCAAGGCGAGCAGAAAAAAAGTCACCAAAGACAGCCAGTGAGCACGCAAAAAAGCCGTGATGCGTTGCTGCGCGAATGCCATTTCAACTCCCCTAGTCATGATCCAGCTCCCAAATCAGGTGCGCATCGACGAGCAACCCGTAATAAGCCCGCAAAGCGGAAGCCTGTGCCTGCAACGCGCTATTGACCGCGGCCGTTGCCTGGCGTCGTACAAGCAGCATGGACTGCAACTCCGCTTCACCCAGCGCATAGGCGCGTTGCATGAGCGCCGCGTTCTCCTGCATGAAACTTGCGCCTTCGTTGGCAATTTGCAGACTGGCGTAGGCGCCCTGGGCCGTCGCGATAGCACTCGCGATGGCCGTTTCAAGTTCGCGCTGCTTGAGTTCGACTTCGCGGCGCGAAACCTCCACCGCCGCAACCGCCTTGGCGCTGTGCGAGTTCCGGGCACCTCCCGGGATCGGAACACTGACCATCACCCCGAAAATGCGCTCACGCCCCCCTAATTCGGACGTCGTATATCCACCCAAAGTAGGGTCTGGAATTTTGTCGGCGCGCGCGCGATCAGCATAGGCCTGTGTCTTCTGCATTTGCAATTTAGCGACTTTGAACTCATCGCTTTGCTCCAGAATACGCTCACGCCACGCGGCTGCATCCGTCGTTATTTCTGAGGGCATGGGCAAGGCCATGGCCTGCCGCTTCACCCCGGGGAAACGGGTAGACAGGCGCGCCCAGGCCGCGGCAGCTTGGGTCTTGGCATCGTTATCCATGCGCCGTTGCTCGGCCAGGTCTGCGCGTGCAATGCTCAAATCCAGCTTCGACGCATCGCCGGCACGGATCCGCTTTTCAACCGCTCCCAGACTGGCCTGTGTTGACTGAAGGCTGCCTTGCGTCAGTTCATGTGCGCGTTCCGCTGCCAGCCACTCCACCCATAAGGCCATCAATTCACGCGCCGACTCGTGCAATGCCTCGCCATATCGCGCCTTGGATTCTTCGACTGTTGTCTGCCCCAGCCTGCGATCGGCTTCAGCCTTGCCGGGGAGGCGAATCGCCCGTTCAACACCGACACTCCATTCGTTGTAAGCGTTGTAGCGAGAACCATTTTGTACTCTTCGCTGTTGAGTCCAGGTCCGCACCCCCCATTCGTGGGGCGATTGCTCGAGAATACGCGCCTCTTGCCTGGCCACCTCCAGGCCCTCTCGCGCCGCCGCGACTGCCGGGTCCTGTTCGAGCAATGGCCGGGCAATCTCGGTTGGCAGGAGCCCCGCTGGCGTGACTGGCTGCATGGCCTGTGCCGCACCCGAGACGGTCAGAAAACCCATCATAAGCAATCGAATCATCATGCGATCTCTCCTGCTTCGGTGACGGCTGACAGCCAATAGCGCAGCCCAGCGCCGGAAAACTGCTGGCGAAGGCTATCGAGCAATGAGGCTTTGTTGGCCGCAGACAAAATCACCTGGATCTCGATCGCGCGTGAACGGCCGAGAACCTGTTCGGTTTGATCCATGTTTTCATGCGCCATGCCATGCGCAGCAGTAACCGTGCTGGTAAAAAAAGACACATTGGGTGACAGCAGCAGCAAATCCAGCAACTTCTCCTCGACCGTGGGCGGACAAACCAGTGTTAAGCAAAGTTCAGACATCGGAAACCTCTCGTTTCGGGAACGCAAAGCGTAAATACAAAATGGGGAGCAGCATCAGCGTCAGTACGGTGGCCGAGACCAGACCGCCGATGACGACAATGGCAAGTGGGCGCTGGATTTCTGAGCCCGGCCCGGTTGAGAACAGCAGCGGGATCAGGCCAAACGCGGTAATGGACGCAGTCATCAGGACCGGACGCAATCGCCGCTTCGCACCCTGAACGACGACTTCAGCCAGCTTCATGCCCTCGCTTTGCAATTGATTGAAATAGCTGACCAGCACCACCCCGTTGAGCACCGCGATGCCGAGCAACGCGATGAATCCCACCGACGCTGGCACCGACAGGTATTCGCCCGTGACCCACAGCGCGACGATGCCGCCGACCAGAGCAAACGGAACATTGCTGAGAATCAGCAACGCCTGACGCACCGAGCGGAAGGTAGAAAACAGCAGAACGAATACCAGCCCCAGTGCAACCGGCACCACAACCGCCAATCGCGCTGCGGCACGCTGCTGGTTCTCGAATTGCCCCCCCCAGGTAATGCGGTAGCCGGTCGGCAGCGGGACTTTCTGCGAGACCAGTGCCTTGGCTTCTTCGACGAAGCCAACCAGATCGCGTCCGCCGACGTTGGCGATGACCACGCTATAGCGGCTGCCCATTTCCCGATCGATCTTGACCGGTCCTTCGGCACGTTCCAGCGTGGCAACGCTGGCCAACGGCACGCTGCTGCCGTCCTGAGTGGTGATGCGCATGGCTCTAAATTCCGCTGGCGACGTGCGGATCGCCTCGGTGCCTCGCAAGACAATAGGCGTGCGGCGGTTGCCCTCGATCACGATGCCGGCCCGCTGACCCTCGATCTGTGTGCGCAGTGCATCCTGAATCTCTTCCACGCTCAAACCCAGCCGGCCGGCCTGCAAGCGATCAACCACCACCTGCAGATACTGCACCCCGTCGTTCTGGACGGTATACACGTCCTGGTTGCCAGGTACCGTCTTGAGCAACGCTTCGACCTGGCTTGCATATGCATTGAGCTTGTCGAGATCAGGCCCGAATATCTTCACGGCCAGATCGCCGCGCACGCCGATGATCATTTCCGACACGCGCATTTCGATGGGCTGGGTGAAGCTATACGAGATGCCTGGCATGGGGTCGAGCACTTTGCGTATCTCGTCCATCAGCGCCTCCTTGCTCTTCATGCGCCATTCGTCGCGCGGCTTTAACTGCAAATACGTGTCGGTCTGGTTGAGCCCCATCGGATCGAGACCGATTTCGTCGGAGCCGGCGCGTGCAACAATGCCAGTCACCTCGGGGATCGCTTTCATCAGCGCCTGATGAATCTTCAGGTCAAGCGCAGCGCTTTGCTCGAGGCTGATAGACGGCAGCTTCTCGATGCCGACGATCAAGTCCCCCTCATCCATGGTGGGCATGAAGGTCTTGCCTACCTGCGTGTAAACCACGCCCGCACCCACCAGCATCGCCACGGCGACGCCTACGACGATGCGCTGACGGCGCATCCCCCAGGCCAGCGCCGGTTCATAGAGCGCAAGCAGCTTGCGCGGCAACCACGGCTCCTCGTGCTTGACCTCACGCAACAGGTAAGACGCCAGCACCGGAATGACAGTGAGCGACAACACGAGCGAGCCGGCCAGGGCGAACACGATGGTGAGCGCCACCGGCACGAAAAACTTGCCCTCAAGATCCTGCAAGGTGAGCAGCGGCAGAAATACCGTGATGATGATCAATATCCCGGAAGTCACCGGAACTGCCACCTCTCGCACCGCGCGATAGACCGTATGCAGCCGCGGCAGTTTGCCGGCCGTGGGGTCGGTCGCCAGGCGCTGCACGATGTTCTCGACCACGACCACAGCAGCGTCGAGCAGCATGCCGATCGCAATCGCCAGACCGCCCAGACTCATCAGGTTGGCCGACATGCCAAAACTGCGCATCAGAATAAACGTGATCAGTGCAGCCAGCGGCAGCACCAGTGCGACGGTCACCGCAGCGCGGACATTACCCAGAAACAAAACCAACAACACAATCACCAGAACCGTTGCTTCAAGCAACGCCGACGAGACCGCACCGACGGCTTTATCGACCAGCGAGGCGCGATCATAGAAAACGTCGAGCCGTACGCCTTTGGGGAGCGTCGGTTGCAGTTCATCCAGTTTCTTGCGCACGCCTTCTACGACCTGTTGCGCGTTAGCCCCGCGCAGGCCCAGAACCAGACCCTGCACCGCTTCGCCTTTGCCGTTTTGCGTCACCACGCCATAGCGCGTCACGGTACCGATCTTGGCCTCGGCCAGGTTTCCGAGGCGTATCGGCGCACCGTCCTTCATTGTGACCACGACCGCACGCAGGTCATCCAGATTCTTGATGCTGCCTTCGCTACGCACCAGCAGCACCTCGTCACCTTCACCAAGCCGGCCCGCGCCGTCGTTGCGGTTATTGGCGTCTATGGCCTCTTTCAGCTGCGCCATGTTCACACCGCTGGCGGCCATTTTGATCTGATCAGGTACCACTTCGAACGCGCGCACCACCCCGCCCAGCGCATTTACGTCGGCCACGCCGGGCACCGTGCGCAGCGCGGGCCGGATCACCCAGTCGAGCAAGCTGCGGCGCTCAGCCAACGACAGCCCTTCGGCTTCGACCGTGAACATGAACATTTCCCCCAGCGGGGTGGTGACCGGCGCCATACCACCTGAAATATCGGCCGGCAAGCTATCCTTCAATCCACCCAGCCGCTCGCTCACCTGCTGGCGTGCCCAGTAAATATCGGTTCCGTCCACGAAATCGATAGTCACATCGACCAGACCGTATTTGGTCACCGAGCGCAGGATTTTGGTTTTCGGGATGCCGAGCATTTCCACTTCGATCGGCACCGCGATGCGGCTTTCGACTTCCTCCGGCGTCATGCCGGGTGCCTTCATGATGATTTTGACCTGGGTGCTCGACACATCGGGGAAGGCATCGATCGGCAACCCGAGGTAGGCCATCCAGCCGGCACCTGCGACTATCAGCGTCGCCAGCAGGACGAACAGGCGCTGCGCCAGAGAAAACTGAATCAGACGGGCGAGCATTACTTGCTCTCCTTCGCGTCGAGCCACGCGCCCTTGAGCGCGACCACGCCACGGACAGCGATCTGCTCGCCGTTCGCAAGCGCGCCTTGCACACGAACCTGTTGCCCTGCGCTGGCCGTCACCTGCACGGACCGACCTTCAAAGCCGTCTTTGGTGCGCACAAACAAGTACGCCTGCTTGCCGGCATAAACGACAGCGGACAATGGCACAACCCAGCTGTCTTGCGTGGCTGCGACGGGGAGCGCGACCGTCACAAATTCACCCGGTCTGACCTGGGTGGACTTGCCCTCGATCGCCGCCCGCAATGCCACGGTTTGGCTACTGGATGAGACGGTTGGGCTGGCACTCAGAATGCGTGCGGTGACATCTCGGCCCGGTATCTGAACCTTGGTACCAGGCAACCAATTCGCGCTTTCGGCGACCGGAAGCTGAATATCAAGCCACAATGAATCCGTTTGTGCCACCGTCAACAACGCTGTTGCGGCCTCGACCCGCTGGCCAGGCATCACAGCAATATTAGTCACGATGCCCGCCTGCTTCGCAACCAGAACAATACTGTCTTCCGGCATGCCCGACGCGGTAACGCGCTTGATGGCCGCGGCCGACATCCCGCTTAAGCGTAGCGCCGCCCTGGCCTGATTAAGCATCGCCTCGGCCTCACTCAAATTCGCTTGCGCCTCTTGCACGCGGCGCTGCGGGATAATGCCTTCCTTGAACAGGGATTGTTCGCGCTGCGCAGCCTGCCGCGCGAGGGTGGCGCGGGACGAGGCTTGCAGTAGCTGAAGCTGCACCTGGCCAAGTTCGGGGCTGACCAGACGCACGAGCGCAGCACCTGAACCCACCACCTGATTCTGCTGAACCAGCAATTGCGCCACCAGGCCGGACACCGGCGAGCTGACCACTTGTTCGGCCTTGGGCGGGACGATGACCTGAGCCGGGTAACGCGCCAAAATCGAGGCAGTTTGACTTTGCAATGGCGCAGTTTGAATTCCCAGTGCCTGAATCTGCTTGTTGGGAACGATGAACTTGACCGTTTGCTCGGCCGCCTGTGCGGACACCGCAAATGTGCAGGCCACCGCCATGGCGCAAGTGCATAGACTGGAACGTAGATTCCGTTTATTCATAATCAACCTCTAATAGCGCCTATCGACGCGACGAACGTGCCCATGCGCTTACGCGCAACAGAACGAAATGGGTAAAGAATTCCGCGCGTCGCGCGGAATTAGCTGAAGCAGGAAATTCGGGGGGGGCGAAACGGAGACTCTAGCGCTGGCAGACGCAGCGTGAGCAAATACGGCCTCGTAGGGGCCACCTGAACGGTGGACTCAACCAGGCCATTGAATACCGTGCTGATGTACTGCTCGGCATGATTATAAGCATGCAGCAACTGGTGCTCGGCATCACTCATTGGTACGGAATTCGGAGCATTCTCCGCATCAAACGGGGGCGAGTGATCATGACTTGCCAGCCAGTTGGGCGCATGCTGTGCATGGTCGACCTCGTGCGCGAACCACTTCGAACTGAAGCCGTACGCACCAAAGCTCATCACAACAAACGTGACGAGCATTATTAGCGATACGATTTTTCGGTGTGGACTGCGCATCAAGATTTCGTAACTTAATCGATCCGGTAAATATTATTGAATCCAAGGCTCGGCACATCCTTGCTAGGGTTTAATCCCATGCGTGGCACTATCTCAACCATCCTATTTCAGTAGAACAGATACAGTCAACTGCATCTTGAAATCCAATGTCAGGACAGTCTCAGCAAAGTCTCGGGCTATTTCGGTTTCACTCCTGCCGTCAGACAAGGGGTGTGAGGCCTAGCATTAAGGCTTCGCTGGGACCTGAGGCTGCATAATGCCGGTCAATTCTTAAGCTTGTCTTAAGTTGCAGGGACATCCTGGTAAATACTTTACGGCTAGCTGTCTCTTGGTCACCAACACGGAAATCAGAAAGTATTTAGGAAATGCAAGCGCAGGAAAGCATCAGCCGAGCGGCAACGTTAGCCACGCGGTCAACCCGCCGCCCGGGGTTTCGATGAGTTCCAGTTCGCCAGCGTGAGCATGTATCACCGCTTTCACCAGAGCCAACCCCAAACCGCTTCCGGATTGACTACGTGCCGTATCACCACGCACGAATCGTTCGATCATGCGTGCGTGTTCTCCGGGCGGAATTCCAGAGCCATGGTCGCGCACAGTAATCCGTGCTTGTGAACCCACACGCTCCAAGAGCACTTCCAGCGCCACCTCTGGCGCGCTGTATTTAAAGGCGTTGTCGAGCAGGTTGGCAAGCGCTTGGGCGAGCAGCGCGCGGCTACCCGACACCAGGATGCCGGCGTCTAATTCGAGCTGGAACGGTCGCGCCATGTCCTCGGCTTCGTCAGCGTAGAGCCCGGCGATATCACGGACCAGCTCGGCAAGGTCGATGGTTTCACGTCCAGACAACTCGCTACCCGCTTCAAGCCGGGCGATCGACAACAACGCATCGAACGTGCGCATCAGTTCGTCGGCATCGCTAACTGTCTGTGTCAGCGCCTCCTGATAGGCAGCGGCATCACGCGGTTTGTTCAGTACGACCTCAGCGCGTGTTTTTAGACGCGACAAGGGTTTGCGCAAATCATGCGCCACGTTGTCCGACACTTCGCGCATCCCCGCTAACGCATGTTCAATGCGTTCAAGCATGGTGTTCAAGTGTCCAGCCAGCAGATCGAATTCATCGCCACGATCCGTTGTTTTGACGCGTTGAGTGAGATCGCCCGCCGCAATCCGTCCGGCGGTTTGGTTGATTGCATCGATGCGCTTTAACCATTGCCAGCCGAGTGACAGCCCCAACAGGACAGCGAAGCTGGCGGTCAGCGCAAGCACGATGGCGGCGGCAATCAGCGCGACTTCGTGCAGGTCTTCTGCCGCACCCGTATCCTGCGCGATGAGCAGACGCCCGCCGTCAGCAAGCAGCGTTCCGACGGCGGGCAACGGGGTCGATTCGTTATCGTCGTGCGGATCGCTTTGTTCGCTTACCGTGAGTTCGCCCTGCCACAGGGCTCCATCGGGGGTGAGCCCGTCCGGCCAGTGGTTTACGCTGCCTGCCAACATCTTGCCGTGCGCGTCTTCGAGACGGTAATGGCGCGCACCCCGCGTCCGGCTGCGGGTGTCGGCAAGTGCGGCGACACGCGTGGCAAGTGCAGGCGCAGGCAGACTTTTCAATGTAGCGAGTTCGCTGCTGAGACTTTCTGCAATCTGCAGGTCGACATAGCGGTTGACCACCCAGAACAGCGCCGCCAACGCGATTGCCAGCACGACGACTTGCAGCAATGCGTAGCGCAGTGCCAATCGGATCGCCGAGGTTCGCCCAAGTTGCCGAAGTCGCGCCAGTCGCGCGCTCACCGTTCGTCGCCCAGTCGGTAGCCAATGCCGCGCAGGGTATGCAGCAGCGGCGAGCCGAAATCACGGTCGATCTTGGCGCGCAAGCGGCTGATCTGGCTATCGACCACGTTGGTTTGGGGATCAAAGTGCAGATCCCACACTTGTTCCAGCAGCATGGTTCGCGTCACGATGTGCCCGCTGCGTCGCATCAGGTATTCCAGCAAACGCAATTCGCGTGGCTGCAGACGGATGAGTTGTCCGGCGCGCATGACGCGACGGCGCTCGAGGTCGAGTTCGAGGTCGGCCACTTGCAACACCCCGGGTGCAACGGCTTCTGTGGGGGTTGCGCGCCGTGCAAGTGCATCGATGCGCGCCAGCAGTTCGGCAAAGGCGTAAGGCTTCACCAGATAATCGTCACCCCCCGCGCGCAATCCTTCGACGCGCTGGTCGACCTGCCCCAGCGCAGACAATACGAGTACAGGGGTTGTTCGTCCGTCTGCACGCAACATGCGGATAAGCGAAAGTCCGTCCCGACGCGGCAGCATCCGATCGACCAGCAACACGTCGTAGTCGTTTTGAAGTGCAAGTTGCAGGCCTACTTCACCATCATGCGCACAGTCAACGACATGGCCAGACTCAGTCAGTCCGCGTCGCAGATATTCAGCGGCTTCAATGTCGTCTTCAATGATCAGAATTTTCATGGCACAAGTTTAATCGTGGCGCGCGGCAATGTTTCATTACCGTTTCACGAGGTGTCGTGGTCAGGGCGAACCTTACCAAACCGTCACTTTTCCGCCAGCATCTGGCGAGATTCACTGCGTAGTCTTCACATCACGGCAATAACGCCGCTGTTGATGAAAGGAAATACCATGAAACGCAATACTAAAATTCTCGCCGCCGTCACCCTGGTTGCTTCGCTCGCTGCGGGTACGGCCTTCGCTACCGGCGCAATCAAGCTGCCTGATGAAGTCAAATCGTCCAGCATCAAACTGCCACGCGGCATCGAATCTCAGGCCGAGTTTGCCAAGCATGCCAAGATTAGCCAGCAACAAGCGGAAGCAGCTGCGCTTGCGGTACAACCCGGCCAGGTAGTGAAAGCCAAACTCGATGACGAAGACGGTTACCTGGTCTGGCAGATTGATGTCAAGCACGACAGAGGCACGACTGAAATAGCCGTCGATGCCGGCAATAGCAAAGTCCTCGCGGCTGAAGCCGAAGAGGATGATGATCATCATGGCCGCAACCATGAAGATCGCAACGAGCGCAGTTAAGCACCACGACCGCCCCATGGGCGGTTTTTTTATGGCCTATCTGCCATTCAAAACCACCCAGCGCATTTTTCCATCAGGGAAAACATAATGAACACTGTCGCTCATAACGCATTAAGCAAAGTACCAGCAGTCACCCTGATGTTCTGGATCGTGAAAATTGCTGCCACCACGCTAGGGGAAACCGGTGGTGACGCGGTATCCATGTCGATGCAACTCGGCTATCTCGTCGCGACCGGTGTTTTCGCGGTCGTATTTCTGATCGCGGTGGCTGCGCAGATCGGTGCGAAGCGCTATCAACCCTGGCTTTACTGGACGACCATCATCGCCACCACGACCGTCGGCACGACGCTGGCCGACTATGCCGACCGCTCGCTGGGCATTGGATATGCCGGAGGCACAACGCTGTTGTTTACCTTGCTGATGGTTTCGCTGGCAGTCTGGTATCGCACGCTCGGAACCGTGTCGGCAGACAGTGTGAGCACACCGAAATCCGAAGCGTTCTACTGGGTCACCATCATGTTTTCGCAAACGCTGGGCACCGCGCTCGGCGACTGGACGGCCAGCACGGCGGGGCTGGGGTATACCGGTGGCGCGGCAGTATTCAGCGTGCTGCTGGCACTGGTTGTCGTCGCGTACTACCGGACCAGCATCTCGCATACTGCCTTGTTCTGGGCGGCGTTCATTCTCACCCGGCCACTCGGCGCTGTAGTCGGAGACTTTCTCGATAAACCCATCGATGCAGGTGGACTGGCCTTGAGCCGTTATACGGCATCGGCGGTGCTGCTTCTCTTCATCGCCGGCTGTCTGTGGCTGTTTCCACAAAAAGCAGCCAGCAAAGTCCACTAATCCACCCAACAAACCAGAAATCGATCATGAAAACAAACCTGCAATTTCCGGCTCACGCCATGCTCAACAAAGTGCCTGAAGTCACGTTGTATTTTTGGGTCATCAAGATACTGGCCACCACGGTAGGGGAAACCGCCGCCGATTTTCTGAACTTCAACCTGCACCTGGGGCTGAACAATACGACCTTGATCATGAGTGCTCTGCTTGCTGCCGTTCTT